>JAJXTU010000045.1 GCA_021783475.1 bacterium | reverse complement strand
GAAAAATTTACTCTCTTCAAAAAGTCATAGACGTTTATTCCAGAAAAATATCGCGCGCTACCAGACGTGGGCAAAACATGACTTGGACCAAGAATGTAATCTCCAAATGGCTCACACGTCAAGCTCCCCAAGAACACTGTACCAGCATTCTGCACCTTTTCAAAAAGTTCTTCGGAATTCTCACATGCAATCTCCAGATGTTCAGGTGCTAAAATATTTGAAATGCTTATTGCATCCTCAAGAGTAGGGGCAAAACCGAAAAATGAGCTCTTGAGCGAAGATTCAACAATGTGTTTGTTCAAAATCTTCCCAGAAAATTCTTTTACCCTAGACATCACTTCATTTAAGAAATTAACATCTGTAGATATTAGACCAGTTTTGGCATTTACATCGTGTTCTGCTTGAGATAGAAAATCCCACGCAATCCATGAAGGATCTACCTTGCCATCAGAAACTATGAGTATTTCAGAGGGTCCAGCCATCATGTCAATAGAGACTTCCCCGAAAAATTGCTTTTTCGCAAGACTAACGTAATCATTGCCTGGACCAAAAATCTTGTCAACTTTCTTAATTCCTAAACCCATAGCCATTGAAGATATAGCTTGTATGCCTGAAAGCTTTATAACTTTCAATCTCTTAGTATTGCAAGCCAAAATGGCTGAAGCTATATATGGGTTTATTTTGCCCTTATTTGGCTTGGAGCAGACATAGATGTTTTTAACGCCAGTAACATCTGCAACAATAACTGTCATAAGAATTGACGACGGGTATGCAGTCAAACCGCCAGGCACATAAATTCCTATATTTTCTATCGGAGTCCACTTGAAACCAGACTCTGATTCTTCTGTCTCATATTTAAATGAATCAAACTTTATACTTTCATGATATTGTCTTATCCTTTTGGCTGAATATTTTAAGGCCTCAGATACATCTAACGGAACAAGCTTCGCTTGGGAAGTTATCTCTTCATCAGATGCCACCAAACCCATAGATAGATCATAATCATCAAATTTTTTAGAATATTCTTTTATTGCTTCCATTCCTCTCAACTTAATGTCGTTTATAATCCTTGTAACGTCATCTAAGGTTTTATTATCTTGAAAAGACGATTCTCTCTTCCAAAGCCTTTGAAGTTCAGCTTCTTTTTTCAACAAAAGAAAGTCATCAACAAATCTCATCAGATCCCTCCATTTATCTTTGTAATAAAACTGTTTATTTCTTTTCTTTTTAACCTATAATTAGCATCATTTGCGACCAAACGTGAAGTTGAAAGCAAAATTGTTTCAATTTCTACTAAATTGTTCGCCTTCAATGTGTTCCCAGTTGACACAAGATCAATAATTGCCTCAGACAAGCCGACTATAGGTGAAATCTCTACAGATCCTCCAAGAGGAAAGATCCTAACTTGCATGCCCTTTTGCATAAAATATTTTTCAGCGAGATTTTGATATTTTGAACCAATTTTTATAAATGGATGGAATTCGTCTACCGATCTGTAAGAACTATACTTTGGAACAGCAACTGAAAGTCTGCAAAGGCCATGTCCCAAATCCATGAGCTCAAAGCAAGCCATTGAAGTTTCTTCAATAACATCTTTTCCCACAAAAGCTATATCAACAACGCCTTCTTCTACGTAAAGAGGCATATCAAATGGCCTAACAATTATCAAAGACAGTTCTTGCTTAGAATCTTCAATCAAAAGCTTTCTGCCAAAATCTGACGGAACGCTGTAACCGCAATTCTGTAATAGCTTCAAAGATGGTTCAAATAAAACTCCTTTTGGAACAGCAATTTTAAGCATTAGCAAAAGGTCATCCTTTCTTTGTTTTCATTGTGCGTATCAACTATCCAACCAGATATTCCAGATGATTCTAATTTTAATATATAAACCATCCTTTGAGCCTTTTTTTTCTTGGAAAACTCTATAGCTTCTTCAAAATCCCTGCTCTTCAAATCTATCTCAACCTTTATTCCCTGATCTCTGTATGAAGCTGCCATATTCCATACCCAGTGCAAGGGTATCCCATCGTTGAAACATAAAATTACATCAGTATTAATAGCCTTAAAATAAGAGGCTTTGAGAATTTCATAAATTTTATCTACATTAATCCCAAAACCAGAAGAGGGACATTTAAAATCAAACAAAGAATACAAATCATCATATCTACCCCCTCCACCGATAGACCTTGGCGATCCTGTAACAAAAACCTGAAAAATGAAACCCGTATAATAAGAAATCTCATTAACCAAGGCAAGGTTAATATAGTGTTTAACGCCGGCATTTTTTATCTCTTTACTGATATTTTCAAGGTTCTTCATACCTGGAATCAAAAAGTCAGGAATTAAATCAATATTTGAGAAAACTTCCTCAGGGGTTCCAGTAAGTTTTGGAAGATTTTTAATAAATTCTGAAATTTTAGGATCAGAAACTTTGTTTGCAATGTCATTTAAACTAACCCAATCTTTTTTTAAAAGGGCATCAATTATAGGTTGTCTATAATCATCAAGTATTTCTAACTTTAATAGATCTCTTAATATTTCAAAGTTGCCAATTTCAAGATATATATTATTCAGTCCCAATTCTCTTAATGTCATAAAAATAAGAACAGCCAATTCAACGTCAGCAATACTTTGTTTATCTGCACCAATAATCTCAACGCCACATTGTCTTATCTCACTTTGCTCAGAAGTAACCCTGAAGACATCACCTAAGTAAAAGTACTTTAAAGGGAAAGGGCCATTTTTCTTCCTAGTCGAAACCATTCGAGCAATTGATACAGTTAAATCAGGGCTCAGAACACTAACTTCTCCAAATCTGTCAATAAATCTGATTGTTTTATCAACAAGGTTCTCGCCAAGAGCCACTTGTAATTTGTCCCAATGTTCTATGATAGGAGTGCTTACTCTGACAAAACCATTTTTTTCCCAGAAATCCTTGATTTTATTTTCAATTGTGTTCCTACAAAAAACCTCTTCAGGTATCATATCCATAGAACCTGATGGCGACTTTATCATATGATTTACCTCTCTTTAATTTTTATTAACATAAAATTTAAACGGCTTTTACAAAGTCTAATACAATATTTATTATATTATTCGATCAACCTTCTTGTTCTATCCAACATTCTACACCTCTAAATTGATTAATCTTCTCTTTTATATCAGTCTCTGAGTTTACAAAATAATTAGAGTCAGCCAGGCAAATTTTTTCAGTTTCATCAGACATATAATGAATTACCAATGGTACATCGCCCTTTAAGTTTGACAGTTCTTCCTTCAATTTCATAACAGAACCCTCTGAGCACAACTTGCTATAAAATTTTATATGAAACACCTTTCTATTAATCTTACCAATCTGATCGATAATTATCCTTGATCCCTCATCTCTTTTTAAAAGTCTGCCCTCAACCCACACAATATCATTTTCTTTTATGTCATCAATCAAAGATTTATCTTTTTTAGTAAAAATACACTCAACACTTCCCGTTAGGTCCTCTATATTTAATACAAAGAAGAATGAACCATCTTTTTTAAAAACTTGTTTTTTATTAAAGACAATTCCAGAAATTTTTGCTTTATCTATATCCAGTTCATTTAAAGCTGCAACACTATAATTTGATATGCTTTCAAGCAAAAATTTATATGGTGTAAGCGGATGCCCGCTAACATAAAGCCCAAGAACTTCTTTTTCAAAAGCCAGTTTCAAGCCAGGATCGAAATCTTTTTTTGGAATGATTTCTATATCATTAGAGATATATAGCTCTTCCTCTTCAAAAGATTCACCAAAAAGGCTTTGGCTGTTTTCGTTCTTTGTGCTTTTCTTTGAAGATGCCAGAACCTGATCGAGCTGATCCAAAAGGCTTAACCTATCTTCATATAGATTATCAAGAGCTCCTGCCTTGATTAGGTTTTCATAAATTTTCCTATTAACGGCCTTTGAACTCGTCCTGCAAATGAAATCCTTTAAATTTTTAAAATTTCCATCTGCATCTCTATTTGTCAATATTGATTCTATTGCAGCCTTGCCAACACCCTTGATGGCAGAAAGACCAAATCTGATTTTGTTTCCTATAACCGTAAAATTCTCTCCACTTTCATTTACATCAGGAGACAATACTTCAACACCAAATTTCTTAGCTTCCTTAATGTATTCAGCAACCTTATCGGTATCAGATGATACAGATGAAAGTAAAGCCGCCATATACTCAGGAGTATGATAAACCTTTAGCCATGCAGTCCTATAAGTAACCAAAGCATATGAGGCACTGTGAGATTTATTAAAACCATACTCAGCAAACTTAGCCATATCATCAAAGATCTTCCCAGCCTGCTCGCGTGAAATCAAACCCTTGTTGACAGCCCCTTCTACAAATTTTGGTTTTTGAGCTGCCATAACCTCTACCTTTTTTTTACCCATAGCCCTTCTCAAAAGATCAGCTTCGCCAAGAGAGAAACCAGCCAAGATACTTGCAAGCTGCATTATCTGCTCTTGATAGACCATAACCCCATAAGTTTCAGAAAGAATTGGTTCAACATCCTTATGAACAAATATTACTGGCTCTTCTTTGTGTTTGCGCTTTATAAACTGTTCAACCATGCCAGAATTCATAGGACCCGGTCTATATAAAGCAAGAATAGCTATTAAATCTTCAAATTTATCAGGTTTTACATCCTTTAGAAGTTGTTGCATTCCTGTACTTTCAAGCTGGAATACTCCAAGCGCCTCCCCTTTCTCCAAAAGCTCATAAACTTTCGGATCGTCAAGAGGAATATTACCTATGTCTATCTTGATACCTTTGGTTTTTTCGATTAGCTCAAGAGTTTTGCCAATTACAGTTAAATTTCTTAAGCCAAGCAGGTCCATTTTTAAAAATCCTGATTTTTCAACATCTTCCATAGACCACTGCGTTACAGGAACCTCGCCCTCAGAAGGTCGCTGCAATGGTATAAGATCGTAAATAGGAAAGGGCGAAATAACTACACCAGCAGCATGAACAGAGCTATGTCTTGTTAACCCTTCTAATTTAACACTTTTTTCCCAAAGTTCTTTTAGGGACGCATCAGAATTTAGAAATTGCTTTACTTCTTTCAATTCTTCCGCTTCCCTTAATGTAGCCTGAGATCCAGGTTTGTTTGGAATTAGTTTTGCGAGTTTATCCACTATGCCCAGTGGAGTGCCCAGGGTCCTACCCACATCTCTAATTACAGCCCTTGCGTTCATAGTCCCAAAGGTACCAATCTGAGCTACGTTTTCCTGACCATATCTTTTGACCAGATAGTTCAAAACCTCGGATCTTTTTTCTATACAGAAATCAACGTCAATATCAGGTGGATTTACTCTTTCTGGGTTTAAAAATCTCTCAAAAAGAAGATTGTACTTTAAGGGATCTATATCGGTTATTCCCAGAATATATGCTACCAAGCTCCCAGCAGCAGATCCTCTGCCTGGACCCACTTGAATGCCATGGTCTTTGGCATAATTAATATAATCAGACACTATTAAAAAATAGCCTTCATAGCCTGTTTTCTTTATGATATCAAGCTCAAAGTCTAAACGCTCTTTTACTTCGTTGGACATATCTCCTTTATATCTTTGATTTAAGCCATTTTCAATCAAGATATTAAGGTATTCCTTTTCAGTCTTGCCTTCGGCGCAGGGAAACTTTGGTACTGTTACATTGCCAATTGGCAATTCAAGGGTACATTTATCTGCAAGAACCAGGGTATTATCAATGGCTTCTTTAGAATATGAAAAAAGATCAGTCATTTCTTCTGGTGTTTTAAAATATAGCGAATCTGTATTGAATTTCATACGATTCTTGTCTTGAACGGTTTTCTTCGTTTGGATACACAGCAAAACGTCATGAAACTCAGCGTCTTCTCTATTGGTATAGTGAGAGTCATTTGTAGCTACCAAAGGAATGTGTAAATCTTGAGCCATATTTATTATTACAGGGATTAGTTTTTTCTCCTCTGGCAAACCATGGTCCTGTATCTCAAGGTAAAAATCTTCTCCAAACCAATCTTTCAACGTCTTGGCCATCTCGACAGCGCGATCCTGATTATTGGCAAGAATAAGTTGAGGTATTCTCCCATACATACATGCACTTGAAACTATCAGACCCTCTTTATGCTCATACAAAGTTTTTAGATCAATCCTTGGTTTATAATAAAATCCCTTAAGAAATCCAAGAGAAACAAGCCTAACTAAGTTTTTATAACCATCAAAATTTTTCGCAATTAGTATAAGATGAGACAAGTAAGATTCTGGGTCAGAATTTGCCCTAACTTGTTTTGTCATGTCGTCACTGACATATACTTCACAACCAATTAATGGTTTCAATTCATGTTTTTTCGCCAAAGAATAAAACTTTAAGGCTCCATACATGTTTCCGTGATCTGTAAGGGCAAATGAATTCATGTTGTTATTTTTAGCCTTTAGAATAAGGTCTTCTAATCTACTTGCTCCATCCAATAAACTATATTCACTATGAACATGTAAATGTACAAAGCTCATTTTAATTGCCCTTCGTTGAAAATTCTACAAAACCTAAGTCTTTATCATAAACAATCTTCCATAAACCGCTTTCTTTTCTTAAAACATATTCTGTCATCTTCCTATCTCCTCCTATTAAGGTCACAAGAACATTAACATCTGCCTCATTACCATAATTTTTAACATCAACTACCCTATATCTTACTTCTTGATATATATTTTTTGCCCAACCGCTGTATGCAATGCCATACAAATCTTTTTTGAAAATAGATGGATAGTTAACATAAATCTCATAAAAATCATCGTTTTTCTTTCCATCCAAATACTTTTCTACGACAAAACTGGGCGTCTCAGAACTAATATAATATTTTGGACCAACCTGGTTAAAGAACCAGAAAAGAGGTAGAAAAATCACGATAAACATTGCTATTAAAATTTTTAATAGCCTTTTAATCTGCCAAATTAAATCCTCAAACATGCCTATCCCACCACAATCTCCATTTATTAATATCAAACACTCCCTTTTCAGATATAGCCATTTTTAAGAAGTTTTTCAGCTCTAATGGCTCTAATTAAATCCTCAAACTCAGTTGTGCTCAGTGAATTAACAATTTCGCTCTTTTTTAAATAAGATTTTCTTGCAGCCATCACAGAACAGAAAAACCTCACATCATATTGCCTAATGTTGTGAAGATCTGTATTTACAGCATATAGATTTTTAAATCTTTCTTTATACATTCTAATTGAACTTACATCGATATCCAGCCTGGCTGGATTACCATTTATTTCAATTATAGTCTTATATTCAGAGGCAAGTTCCAATAAACTTTTCAAATTGATATTATAAATTGGCAAGAAGCCTACAAGCCTACCACTAATATGCCCTATCATATGTACGTATGGATTCATAATAGCCTTTTTAAACCTCATAGTCATAACGCTCTCACCATCAGAATAATCTTGATGAACCGATGCAACTACGAAATCCAAATCCCTTAAAATCCAATCTGGATAATCAAGCGATCCATCGTGCAATATATCAACTTCTGCCCCTTTAAATATCTTGAAATTTTTAAAATTTTTGTTTAACCTATCAATCAAATTATTTTTCTCGATTAATTTTTCAATATCTAGTCCCCTGCCCTGAGTAAGTGAAACCGAATGATCGGTTAATACTATATGTTGAAAACCCTTAGTAATATAAAATTCGCACAATTCTTCAATTGTATGAGAGCCATCGCTATAATTTGTGTGAATATGTAAATCCGACTTGATATCAGCGAATTTTACAGTTTTTAAATCCTCTTTGTCCAAAAACAATTCTGTACTTCCACATCTAAGTTCAGGAGAAACATAATTAAAGCCACATTTTCTATAAATATCTTTTTCATCATCAACGACAATCCGAACTCCATTAATAAAAATGCCGTCTTTAAAAATTCTAAAACTATTAAATTTTCGCTTAGCAAGCTGAATAAATATGTCATTATGCATTAATGAACCAGTTAAAAACCACTTCTGTAAGTTAAAATTTTTAAAATCTATTAAATATAATTTAATTTCAAGTTGATTTGCCTCGTCATAGAGTAATACATAGTAGTTTGATTTATAAATACATTTAAAGCCATCTAAATTAAGATCTTCATTGGTGAGATCATTTGTAGAAAGTAGCTCCAACGGATATATAAGCTCTTCAAATCTTAAAAATGGGCCAACAGGTTCAATAGATGAAAGACACTTCTTTAACTTTTCATAACTTTTAAGAGCTTTGCCTATTGGTTTTTTAGAAAACTTAAAGTAGAAAAATAAGAAATCATAAAAGTTTGACTTTTCTATATAACTATCAAAAATTTGTCTAAATTCTTTAAATAAAGAGTATGCCCTATAAAAAGAAACAGGCCCAAAAATATTAAAATTAATTAAAATATTATCGTCTAAGATATTGCCGCAATATTTGAAAAAAGCTTTATTAAAACTGTTTATTTTGTTCATCTCTATCTCTTCATCGATCCTTTGGCCTGAGAACATCTTTCTTAATTTCAATTTCATATTCTGCGATAATTTACTGCTATTATCACCAAAGACCAAATTATAGGCCTCATTATTCCACTTTACAGCAAGTTCATACGCATAATTGAAATTTGAAATATCATCAATCCCTATAAGAAAGTGATAGTCAATTATGTATTTTAATCTTCTCGCAACATCAGCCGCTCTTTGATTACTCTTATACTTTAATTTTTCCATGGAAGTGAAAAATTAATTGGGATGATTTTAAAAAAATTATTATTTAGTTCCAATAAATAATGAATTGCTGAAGAAGTCTTCCATTGGGCAGAAAAAAGCATATACATATTTGCCCAGTCAATAGATTTAATAACCATACTAACGAGCAAGAGGGACAAAATGACATTTACAGCGCCAGCAAAAAAGGAATTTTTAGAGATTCTTGTAATTCCCAATATGTCAGCTATCAATAAAAAAAACTTACCGATAAACGCATTTAACATGAGGAGGGTAAAGATAAAAGAGATGCTAATAAGGGTGTGCCCATTGAACAAGAGAGCTTTAGAAAAGAAAGTGGTAGAAATATTTATTAAGTGAGGAACAAGATACAAAGATAGGAAGAAGGCACAAGTGAATGTAAAAACCACTATTAATCCAGTCTTATAACCACTAAAAAACGAAAGAACAAATAATACTAATATTATTAAGTCAATCAAGTTCATAAATTAAATTTCGCCTCACGATAACTAATTAATCAGATATACGATTAATTTTAGTTTTCACTTCTGATAATAATAGAAAGATTATCTTTTAATTTTTGCACTATTATATTAACCCATTCGTTAATTTCTTCGTTCGAAAGGGTTTTCTCATCACTTCTAAATCTTAGACTTAGGGTTATACTCTTCATATTTTCGGGTATACCCTTTCCCTGATAAACATCAATAACAGTTAGACTTTCAAGCAGAGGACAATTTAAATTTTTGACCTCATCTTGAATTCTAAAATAAAATACTTCATTGGGTACTATCAGTGAAATATCCCTGTTGGCTGCAGGAAAGATAGAAAAATTATGTTTAACATTTTTTAGTTCCATTAATTCAAAAAATTCATCTAAAAATAGCTCTGAATAAAAAAATGGCTGATTGATATCCCAGTTGTGCAAAATTCTCGGATTAACCTCGCCAATTTCTAGTATTTTCTTATTATTGACAAGAAATGCACAAGAAATAGATGGATGAAATACTTCCCTTACTTCAGGTGAAACATCCCAATCAGAAAAGCCAAAAAACCTCAAAAAATTTTCAAAAATCCCTTTAAATGAGTAAAAAGACCAATTTTTGTCATCACCAGATAACCTCCAGGGATTTAGCTGCCTTCTTCCGGTAGCCACTGCCCCCAAAATGTGATCCTCTAAGAATGAGTTATTTCTCTTTTTAAATACCTTACCAATTTCAAAAAAAGAAATATCATAAATCTGTCTATTCAAATGCCTCTTTAAAAGCATGGTCAATGGCTCTAACATTGAAGTTCTTAAGACACTGTGTTCTTCTGAAAGAGGAGATAGCACCTTTATAACTTCACTTTCATCATTGTAGATTGAGCTATCATTATTCTTAGCAAAGTTTACACTTGTTTTTTGAATATCGTCCATAGATATCAAAGTGTCACAAATTGATTCAGTAAAGCCATTGCTTGAGAAATAATTCTTTATTTTATTAACAAATTTAATTTTTTTGGGTAAAAATCCAGGCATAGCTTCATTTGGCAATGCGGAGGGAACTTTTGAAAAGCCTTGAAATCTTGCAACCTCCTCTATAAGATCGGCAGCCTCTTTAATATCTAACCTATATGTAGGCCTAATTACGTTAAATCCATTTTCTTTAAGATCGACTTTAAAATTTAAGTTTTGGAGAGATTCTTGAATGTCGGTTTTAGAAAAAGATGTTCCCAAAACTGAATTTACTTTCTCTGGCACCAAGAATATGTCTCCAGAATTTTCTGGGATAACTCCCTCAACTTCGACATTGCTATGCAGTGAGGCACCGGTAATTGATGCTATCATAGATGCAGCAAAGGTTATTATATTAGAGACATCTTTCCAATACAAGCCCTTCTCAAACCTAATAGAAGCCTCACTCCTGATACCCAGTCTTCTCGATGTCCTTCTAATATTTACATGATTGAAAATAGCAGCCTCAAGAAAGACATCAGTTGTCTCGTTTGAGATTTCCGAATTTTCACCACCCATAATACCAGCAAGCCCTATTGACCCAGATTCGTCTGCTATTACAATATCATTTTCATTTAAAGATACTTCAGACCCATCCAATAGTTTTAATTTTTCTCCATCAAGCCCACGTCTTACAAAAATATTTTTATTTATTTTATTCATATCAAATGCATGAAGAGGATGGCCGAAAAGGTGCATAACATAATTTGTACAATCAACAATATTGTTGATTGGTCTTATACCAACTTTTTTTAATCTTTCAGCAATAAAAGGCGAAGAAGGCTTTATTTGAACATTTTCAATCCACTGTCCTAAATAAACAGGACACCCCTCCAAAAAATTAATTTTAATTTTGACAGGACAAGGGTCATTTGAATATTTACAATCAAAATCATTGATCTTAATTTTTAACTTTAACTTTGCACCAATCTCTCTCGCAATACCAACAATCCCCATTAGATCGGGTCTATTGGCAGGGATGGCCAAATCAAATACATAATCTTTTTCGCCCAAGATAGAAACAAGATCGGCGCCTATTTGGAATTTTTCATCGTTCAATATCATAATGCCAGAATGATCCTTGCCAAATCCTAGTTCATTCGCAGAACAAAACATGCCCTCTGACAATATACCTCTTAATTTTGATTTTTTAATAGTGATGCCAGTCGATAATTTGGAACCATGAAGGGCAACTGGAACAATATCGCCAACGCTTAAATTGGTTGCTGCAGTGACAATCCTTTTTACATTTTCTCCAAAATCCACGTCTACGACGAAAAGCCTGTCCGCATCAGGATGCTTTTCATGATTTATAATTCTTCCTATTGCTACGTTATTAAAATCAGTCTTTACCTCATCAACTTGTTCAACTTCTATTCCAGCACTTTGCAATATATCTGAAACATTTTCTACAGTAAGACATTCGCCAAGAATTTCACTCAACCAAGATAAGGAAACCTTCAAAGCAGTAAAACCTCCTTAAAAAATGAATAAAAATTATTAGAATAAAAAATTCTAACTATTTATAAATGAATGTATAAATCTTAAATCGTTATCGTAAAACATCCTTATATCGTTAATCGAATATTTTAACATCGCTAATCTCTCAGGGCCCATTCCGAAGGCAAATCCTTGCCACTCTTCTGGATTATAACCAACATTTCTCAAAACGTTTGGATGAACCATTCCAGCACCCAGTACCTCTAACCATCCAGTGTGGCTACAGATTGTACATCCTTTACCTTCACAAAATATACACTTTATATCAACTTCGGCACTTGGTTCAGTAAAGGGGAAGTAACTAGGTCTAAACTGAATCTCGCAACCCTCTCCAAAAAAAGATTTTGCAAAATATTCTAAAGTGCCCTTTAGATTAGCAAATGAAATTTTTTTGCCGATTGTCAATCCTTCGACTTGATGAAAAACTGGAGAGTGTCGCGAATCTTTAGCATCTCTTCTATAGGTTTTGCCGGGAGCTATTATTCTAATTGGCGGTTTTAGTGATTGCATTGCCCTAATCTGTACAGGCGAGGTGTGAGTTCTTAATAATATATCGTTAGATAGATAAAATGAGTCTTGCATCTCTCTCGCAGGATGATCTTTGGGAATATTTAGGGCTTCAAAGTTGTAATAATCGCTCTCTATCTCAGGGCCCTCAAATATTGTGTATCCAATGCCAACAAATATTTCAATAATATTGTCTATTACAGTTGTCAGAGGGTGAAGTGAGCCAACATTTTGACAGTCTCCGGGCAGAGAGCTATCAATTCTCAATTTCTCAAGGTTATTGTGAATTGTCTGTTCTTTGATAGTAGACAATTTTCTTTCTTTTATTTCAGTAATAAAAATTTTTATACTATTAAGCTCCATACCAAATCTTTTTTTCTCTTCAAAATCTAAATCCTTCATTTTAGAAAATAGCTCGGTAATCAAACCTTTTCTCCCAAGATATTTTGAATAAATCTCCAAAATTTCCTGACTAGAAGAGGCCTTTTCTATTTCTTCCTTAGCTTCATTTTTTAATGATTCCAAAGACAATCCTTATTCCTCCTTTAGCTTATAGACAAAATTTTCGTATGTATTGATATTACTAATCTGGCAACATTGATCCTGGTGAGCCAGGGAAATAAATTGGAATAGAAGAAAGTCTCCATTCGTTATCTTCAACGTATACCGAAATAGTCTTTACAATATCAAATTTTTGATTGTTTTCAGTAAACGAAATCTTTATATTGACCTCAGCATAGCCTCTTGCAGTCTTAAAAACGGCTTTTGAAAGTTTATAAGAATCAATCCTTAGACCATTAGCCTCAGCTTTCTTAAATTCGCTTATAAAGGTATCTTTGGAAACTATTTTTTTATCCCCTTTCAATAAGTACACATACATTTTGTCATAATCACCCTTCATCCAATCTGAAAAGTAATCCTTTAAGGCATCAGTCGCTGTGCCATGAGTGAATACTACTGTTCCCTCTAGGCCTGGATTGGACTCTGGACCAGCAAATGAATTGCCCTGAAAAAACAATACTGCCACTGCTGTAAATAAAATTAAAATTAAATTTTTCATTTCGACACTCCTTTAGATATTTTTAAGAAAATCTTTCAACTGTAAAAGTAAAATAATCACAAGGCATTGAGTTAAATATGCCCGCTTTCATCTTTGAAATTTTAATTTGATCATCTACACTATCTACTCCCTCTAGATCAGGAAGTAACAAGCCCTGCTTTGTTCCCTGCCTTACAATAATTCCATTTATTTTCGGATCCAATTTTTTCAAATCCAGAACTGGAACAATATCAGATAAAACATCCACCTTATATTCTAACAAGTCCAATTCATCAATAGTTATCGGATCAAACCTTGGGTCTCGTGTAGCTGCACTTATTGCATTTTCAATTATTTCCTGATATAAGGAGTCGTAAAATGGCAAAATGGTACCAATACAGCCTCTAAGTTCTCCTTTTTTATAAATCGTGCAAAAACAGGCACTCTTTTTGCTAAAAAGAGGTGTATCCTTGTAGCCTTCATCAGGTTTTTTATGTTCCTTTACCCAAAGCTCCACAGTCTGCTTGGCAAGCTGAACATAGGGATGCATTTTATTTACCTCCCCAGATAAATTTTTTAACAAACTCTGGATCCCAATTATATAGGATATCACAAGGCTTAAAAAGTTCCAAAAAATCCCACTTTAAGATTCTAAAATCTAAGATCACAAAAACTCCAACGTCATTCTTACTTCTAATAAGTCTTCCAAACCCTTGCCTTAGAGATAGCTTTGCGTTTGGCAAATAACTTTTAGTAAAAACTTCCTTCCCTTCATTTTTTTCTCGCATAACCATTGCGGGATCACTTGGATTTGGAAAGGGAATTCTATCGATAATCA
>JAJXTU010000044.1 GCA_021783475.1 bacterium | reverse complement strand
GTGAAGAGCTGCCTCTTAGGTGGAATGTTTTTGTGAGCGTTTCAAACAAGCATAAGAGAAATATCGTATTTATAGTAAAAAGCCTTGTAAATATGGGCTTCAACATATATGCTACACAGGGAACTGCTAAGGTTCTAAAATTTAACGGAATAAAGGTTAATGAAGTAAAAAAAGCAAGCGAAGACGGTCATACAATTCTTGATATGGTTAAGGATAACGAAATCCAGCTCATAATAAATACACCATCTGGTAAGGGTGCAAGAAAAGATGATTATAAGATAAGAAGGATGGCTCTCTTGCATCATGTGCCGACCATTACAACCATTGCTGGAGCTGCTGCAACAGTGAACGCCATTGAGGCTCTGAAGAGTTCTGAAATAGAGGTAAAGTCTATACAGGATTTCTATAAAATTTTGAATAAACAGCTTTAAGTTAAAGAGGATTAAAAGTAAGATTTATTGTTTTTTAGATTTAAAATTTGAGGTGTCAGTTGAAAAATATTTTATTTTGGTAAAATTCTTTTTAATATTTTTCTTGACTTTATTCGAATATTTCATTACAATAATTCTGCTTTTATGTGGCGGCGTAGCTCAGAGGCAGAGCAAGCGGTTCATACCCGCTGTGTCAGTGGTTCAAATCCACTCGCCGCTACCATTTTTTTATGTCTATTAATTCTGAAATAAAAGACCTTGTGTTTCACGTTGATGAAGTAATTGAAAAGAGTAGCATTGATCTTCTTAACCCATGTATTGCCATATCAGGCGGAGCAGATTCAGTTTTGTTGACGTTTGTGTTATCAGAATTAAAAATTAAAAGAAACTTTGTATTGTTGCATTTCGATCATGGCTGGAGAAAAGAGGATCTCATTTTTGAAAGAGATTTGATTGCTAATTATGCTGAAAGGTACAGCTTCAGAGTTATTTTCGGATCTTCAAAGGCTCCAGAAAAAAAAGATGAAGACGAGGCAAGAAAAAATAGGTTCAAGTTTTTTTCTAATACAATGAGTAAAATAGATTCAAATGTTTTATTCACGGGTCACAATCTAAACGATAGGTTTGAAACTTTTTTGTGGAATATTTGCCGCGGTACAGGGCTAGGTGGAATGCTGTCTCCCAAAGAGGTAAGAAAGAATAAAAATTTTGCTATTTTTAGTCCTCTAATTCATGTTAGAAGAGAAAAGATTAGGGTTTTTTGTGAACATTTGGGACTGCATTATATATCTGATCCTTACAATGAAGATACTAATTATAAAAGAGTCTTTATCAGGAAAGAAGTATCGCCGAGAATAGAAAACATTTGGAGAAATTCTTTGGATCATTTTGATACATTTATTAAACTGGCAGAAGATGAAAACGCTTATCTTGATAGGGTTACTGATGAAATTTTTACAAGTGTTGTAATTAAATTGCCCTGGGCCAATATCATATACATTAAAGAATTATTTAAGTATGATATTGCTTTAATAAGAAGAGTTATTATAAAATTTTTAAATTCATTAAATGTTCCCTATGGCTTTAAAGAAATTGAATTGCTTTATAAATATTTGGCAAATAATTCACATATCTCACTTTCTTCATTTAAAGATATGGGTATATATAGAAACGAAAATATTTTTTCTATATATGATTTACATTTTTCAAAAGGATATTCTGATGATAAGATTCCAGATGATTTGGGAATCATAATTTCAAAGCCATTAGAAACTAAAATTAATTTGCAGATTAGATTTTTTAGGAGTTCTGATTATCTTGTTTTGAACGGCAAGAAAGCATATCTTTATAGTTTTTTTAATAATAAAAATCAATATTTTTATAAATTTGTACCAATGGTTTTCTATAAAAATATTCTTAGGTGGTCACCGTTTGTTTATTTTGATGAAAACTTTTTTAAGTCTTATAATATTGAAATTGTTTATGATAAGTTTTTAGAGAAGTTGAAATTAACATGGAGGCGCAATGACAGGAACTATAATTAATGCTTGTTCTGTAATAGTTGGAAGCACTATTGGCTTATTTATGGGCTCTCGTTTAGCCGAAAGACATAAGAATATTGTCATTAACGCCATTGCTCTGGTTACACTTCTTATAGGTTTGAAACTTTCTCTTGAGGTCAAGAGCATCTTTTGGGTTCTTCTCTCTATGATCTTGGGAGGATTGGTAGGAGAATTTATAGCGCTTGATGCATTGATTGAGAGATTAAATAGCCATTTAAGCAACAAGCTAAATAAAGGTGATGTTGTAAATGCTTTTATGAGCGCGAGCTTATTGTTTTGCATTGGCCCAATGAGTATTCTGGGCTCTTTTCAAGATGGTCTAAAAGGTGATTACTCAATTTTATTGCTAAAATCTGCACTGGATGGAGTATCTTCAATATTCCTTGCTTCTTCTTTGGGTATTGGAGTTTTTTTCTCATTTATTACTGTGCTCGTTTATCAAGGGTCCTTAACCTTTTTTGCAAGCTCATTTTCATCTTTGTTTAGCAATCAATTTATTGCGGATAATTTTTATGCAACTGGTGGAGTTATGCTGATTGGCATCGGCTTCAATTTATTGGGTTTAACGAAGATTAAGACGATAAATTATGTTTTTGCTTTAATTTTTGTAATTATTTTTTCAAAATTTGGAGGAATATTGTGAAAGAACACGAACTTAGGATATTAATTAACAGGGACGAGATTAGAAAGACAATTGATACTTTGGCTAAAAAAATTGATGCTGATTATTCTGGCAAAAAAATTTTGTTAGTTGGAGTCTTAAAAGGAGCGGCATTCTTCCTTGTGGATTTGGCAAGGGCAATATCCGTGCCTTTGGAAATAGATTTTGTAGAAGTGTCAAGCTATGGGAATGAGACCGAGAGTTCTGGCGAGATCAAGTTGATCAAAGATATTAAGAGAGATCTGTCTGATTATCATGTTTTAATAGTAGAGGATATATTGGATTCTGGACTTACCTTGCAATACCTAGGTAACTTTTTTAATATGAAGAATCCATTAAGCGTTAAATCTATTGTGTTGTTTTATAAAAATAAATCTGATAATAAAAAGAGATCGTCTGTTGATTATGTCGGATTAAACATTCCTGATGACTTTGTAGTAGGCTATGGTTTGGATTATGCTGAAAAATATCGTAACTTGAAAGACCTCTATATAGTTTCTTTTGTTTGACACTTACATATAAAAAAAGATACAATGTTTAATCAATATTTTTAAAAAGGGGATATGTATTTGAAAATAACTAAGAGTGTTACGTTTTACCTCATAATTTTGCTAATAGTCGTTGTTTTAACTGTTGTCTTAAGTAGCGGCAAAAAGGTTGCAAATCAGGAGCTGTCCTATACTGAATTTATGGATAGGGTCAATCAAGAAGAGGTTAGAAAGGTAAACATTTCATCTTCTCAAAATATCATCAATGGTAAGCTGAAGGATGGCACCTCTTTTACTGTATATTATCCTCAAAACGATCCATCTTTAATTAAAACTTTGACTGACAAAAAAGTTGATATTAGAGTCGAACCGCCAAGCGATAGCGGGTGGTGGGTTTCCATACTTACACAGTTATTTCCCATATTGATATTGATTGGATTTTGGCTGTTTATGCTAAGGCAGGCTCAGGGCGGCGCAAGTCAAGCTATGTCGTTTGGAAAATCACGTGCGAAACTTTTTCATCAAGAGAAAACTAAAACTACATTTAAAGACGTTGCTGGCGCCGACGAAGCTAAACAAGAACTAGAAGAGATAATTGATTTTCTCAAAAACCCTGCTCCCTTTAGAGCTATGGGTGCGAAAATACCGCGGGGAGTTCTATTGGTTGGGCCTCCTGGTTGCGGCAAAACCCTTTTAGCGAGGGCTGTAGCAGGTGAAGCTAAGGTGCCGTTTTTTAGTATATCGGGATCTGATTTTGTTGAGATGTTTGTAGGTGTTGGTGCATCTCGTGTGAGAGATCTTTTTGAACAGGCGAAAAGCCAATCGCCTTGCATAATCTTTATCGATGAAATTGATGCTGTGGGCAGACAACGAGGAGCGGGTCTTGGTGGTGGACACGATGAACGTGAACAGACTTTAAACCAACTGCTTGTAGAGATGGATGGTTTCGAGGTTGACGAGACGATTATCGTAATGGCAGCTACGAATAGACCTGATGTATTGGATCCTGCACTTCTCAGACCTGGTAGATTTGATAGGCACGTTACAGTGGATAGGCCAGATCTCCTTGGGAGAAAGCAGATTTTGGATGTTCATATGGCTGGAAAGCCTATGGAGGCTGAAGTAAATGTGGAAGTTATTGCAAAAAGAACTCCTGGATTTGCTGGTGCTGATTTAGCTAACTTAGTTAACGAGGCTGCCTTGCTGGCGGCAAGGAAAGGTAAGAAGACCATTTCTATGGCTGAATTTGAGGATGCAATTGACAGAATTGTGGCTGGTATAGAAAAAAGAAGTAGAGTTATATCTGAAAAAGATAAGAAAATTATTGCTTTCCACGAGGCAGGACATGCTTTAGTGGCTCATAATTTGCCTGGGACCGATCCAATTCACAAAATTTCTATTATCCCTAGGGGTATGGCGCTGGGCTATACGTTGCAACTACCAGGTGAAGACAGATACCTGGTTAGCAAGACTGAACTAATTAATAACATCTGCGTCCTTCTTGGCGGTAGAGCTGCTGAAGAGTTAGTTTTTAAGGAAGTAACCACAGGAGCTCAAAATGACCTTCAGAGAGCTACAGAGCTCGCAAGAAAGATGATTATGGAATATGGAATGAGCGAGCATCTTGGCCCAAGAACGTGGGGAAAGAAAAGCGAAAATGTGTTTATGGGAAGAGATCTTTTTGAGACCAAAAACTATAGTGAGAATATGGCAAATGAAATTGATTTAGAGGTTCAAAGAATGGTAGAGAGCTGCTATGAAAATTCCAAAAATATACTCTTAAAGGTTTTTGATACCTTAAACAACATTTCTGCAAAACTTATTGAGAATGAAACTCTTCAAGGCGATAGCTTGATGCAATACTTAAATGGCAACTTTGAGGATTCAAAAACTGTTGAAGGGTCAAATGTTACTGAAGAGTTAAAAACAGCTGATGAATCTAAAACTATCGAAGAGCCTCAATCTGTTAAGGAATCTAAAACTGTTGAAGAGCCAAGTGTCGATAATGCTATCTCTAAGAACGACAATATTGAAGGAACTTGATATGTGTAAATTAAAATTTGAAAGAAGGCGAAAATTTAGTTAGAGGAGGAGGATTTAATGAGATTAAAGAGCTTATTTTATCTATTGTTAATTTTATTATTTTGTAATATGTTTGTCTTGGGATTTAGCAAGAGCGCTGAAGCTGCTCAGGAGAGAGTGGTAGGCATAGTAAAAGAAGATTTGATTTCTCCTAAAGAGATTCAAATTTTTGTTAAAGATCAAAAGGTATTGGTATTAAAGTCGTTTGATGATAGCAGTTTTGAGAAGATTAGAAACGAAGCAGACAAGATTTCTTATGCCATTAACCAATTTTTTGGTGCTTCCAAGGGGGTCTACGATCCCTCTACTATAAGGTTTATTACTGAAGATAAATATTTCTGTTGTTATGTGGGAGATGAATTCGCTTTTAAGGTCAGCAGGAGTCAGGCTTTTCTGCAGAATTTATCAGATAATGATATCACAAACACATGGTTGGTAAGCCTTCAAAGATCCCTTGGATACACACCAAACGAGGATCAAAGAGTTTTATACGCACATAAGTATTATCTGAAAGAATTCGTTCAAGAAGGAATAGCCTCATGGTATGGTAGCAACCTGGCAGGAAGATATATGTCCAATGGTGAAATTTTTTATCCATATAATCTTACTGCAGCTCATAGATGGCTACCGCTTGGTTCACTTGTGCTAGTGACAAATGAAGATAATGGCGAAAGCGTAGTGGTGACCATCACCGACAGAATGGGAAGCAGGAGTAGGGTTATCGATTTATCAGAAGGCGCTGCTGAAAGAATTGGTATGTTGAGTTCTGGTCTGGCTCCGGTGAAAATCGATCTTCTCAAATAAACTATATGAATTTGATAAACTAAAAAATTGTTTACGATAATAAAAGAAGATATAAGCACTGTTTTTGAGAGGGATCCAGCAGCGAAAAATATCTTTGAAGTCCTTTTTTGCTATCCTGGACTTCATTCTGTATGGGTACACAGATTTTCTCACTTTCTATGGACTAAGCACGTCCCCTTTTTCCCTCGTCTAATTTCACAGATCGCTCGTGCTTTTACTGGCATTGAGATTCATCCAGGTGCAGTAATAGGTAGAAGATTTTTTATAGATCACGGCATGGGAGTTGTGATTGGTGAGACATCTATTGTAGGCGATGATGTTACTATCTATCAATATGTAACTCTGGGAGGTACAGGCAAGGGTAAGGGTAAAAGACATCCCACAATCGGAAATAATGTAGTAATTGGAGCTGGAGCTATAGTGTTGGGTCCTATTACTATTGGAGATAATGTGAGGATAGGCGCTGGGGCTGTGGTAATAAAGATGGTACCAGAAAATTCTACAGTGGTAGGAAATCCTGGAAGAATAGTGGTAAGAAATGGCGTTAAGGCGAAGCTTTCACAATTAGATCACAATATATTGCCAGATCCCTTAAAAGATTATTTAATTAAGCAAGATCAAAAAATAATTGAGTTAGAAAATGAAATTGCAAAACTAAATAAAATTTTAAATATGGAGGTAAAATCCTAAATTGTTAGCCAATCAGATATATCTTTATAACACGTTGACAAATAAAAAGGAAAAATTTATTCCAATTGATGAAAATAAAATTAAGATGTATGTATGTGGGGTAACAGTTTATGATTATTGCCATTTGGGTCATGGTAGATCTTATGTAGTTTGGGATGTATGGAAGAGATTCTTCATAAGTCAGGGTTTTGATGTTTTTCATATCCAAAACTTTACTGATATCGATGACAAGATAATAAGAAGAGCTAATGAAGAAAAGGTAAACTGGAAAGACCTGACAGAAAAATTTATAGATGCTTACTTTGAAGACTTAGACAAGCTAAATGTCTTAAGGGCATCTCTTTATCCAAAAGCTACTGATTATATTGATGAAATAATTAGTATTATTCAAGGTCTTATGGAAAAAGGTTATGCTTACAGGGCGGGTGATGATATAGTCTTTTCTATAAAAAGATTTGAGGGATACGGGAAGTTGTCGGGTAAGTCGATTGGAGATCTGATCGAAAACCATAGAGTAGAGTCATCATCTCTTAAAGAAAACCCACTGGATTTTGTCTTGTGGAAGTCTTCAAAGCCAGATGAACCTTCTTGGGATAGCCCTTTTGGTAAGGGGAGACCTGGCTGGCATATTGAATGTTCTGCAATGTCATTGAAACACTTTGGATCACCATTTGATATCCACGCTGGCGGGCAGGATTTGATATTTCCTCACCATGAAAACGAGATAGCCCAATCTGAAGGTTATACCGGTAATAAATTTGTAAATTATTGGCTACATAATGGTTTTGTTATGATATCAGGCGAGAAAATGTCAAAATCACTGGGCAACTTTAAAACTTTGAGAGATATCTATAAGATCTACGATCCGATGGTCTTAAGACTATTTATATTAAGCAGCCACTATAGAAGCCCAGTAATGTTTAACGTGGAAAACCTTGCATCAGCAAAAGAAGCCTGGGATAAAATTAAAAATACTTTGGATGTCTGTACTTCTTTTGGCTTGATAAATGGCAATAAAGATAACGTGCCATCTAATTTTGTAAATGCTTTGTGCGATGATTTAAATACTCCGTTAGCGCTTTCTTTTATCTTTGAAAAAATTAGATATGTTAATTCGATAATTAACGACTATGAAAAAAATCCTTTAAAGGAATATGAGATTAATATATCTTCTAATATCGATGAAATTTTATCTATGATTGATATTCTTGGATTAAAGTATACTTCAGACGTATTATTTTATTCAAGGGAAAAGTTGACTGCCGATTTTGCATCTTATAATTTCAATGATGTGAATTTTGAGCTGTTTGAATGTCTAAACAATAAAAAAATATTTCAACTGATAAGTTATAGAGAGTTTTTCAAACAGAAAAAATCATATGATCTGTCAGATAAAATAAGGGACTTTTTTAATAAAAAGGGATACGCTTTAGAAGATTTACCGAGAGGTGTGAGGATCAAGAAGAGATGAAAAAGGAATTTATATTTGGGATACATCCTGTAGTAAGTGCCATCAAAGAGGGCATAGAGTTTAGTGAATTATTAATTGCAAAAAACAAGAAAATACCTTTTATTGAAGAGTTTTTACAGAAAAACGATGATAAAAGAGCTTTTGTGGTCTATAAAACATTTGCTGAAATTGAGAAACTTTTCCCAAATTCTCAGGGCATAGTCATGTTTACAAGGGAATTTTCTTATTCAGATGAGGAAGATGTCGTTCTCAATGCGATAAAACACAAAAAAGTTCTTCTTGCTTTTTCGGGAATTATGGATGTTCGCAATATCGGAGCTGTGGCAAGAACTGCACAGGCATCCGGTTTGGTGGGAGGTATAATTTTGCCGAAACACAGATCTCTTGATATAACTCCTGCTGCTATTAAAGCTTCTACTGGTTCACTTTTAAATATACCCGTTGTAAGAGTGAGTAATTTGCGATATTTTTCAAAAGACTTGCAAAAAAGAGGATTTGCTGTAGTAGGAGTTGAAAAAAGGGGCGCAACCAGGTACGATCAATTTAAGTATGAACTTCCTGTTTGTTGTGTTTTCGGTTCCGAGTCAAAGGCGCTTTCGGATGTCTTCTTAAAAGACTTGGATCAAACTGTTTACATTCCTATGTCTAATGATTTTAATTCTTTAAATTTATCAGTTGCTTCTGGAATTTTGTTATACGAAATATTAAAACAAAGGAATTTTGAGTTATAATATTGATTTTGGTAATTCACTTTTAAGGAGGAATTTTTTTTAATGCTATCAACGCCTACAAAGTTTTTTATTTCTTTTGGAAGCTGTAACGCTGAACACCCTCTTAATGCTTTTGATGGAGCATTGCTAAGTGCAGGAGTAGGGAACACCAATCTCTTAAGGGTTAGTAGTATTTTGCCACCTGCTGCAGTAGAAGTTAAGAATTTAGTTCTGCCATACGGCGCTTTGGTTCCTATTGCTTATGCAAGTAAAGTAAGTACAAATAGTGGTGAGAGAATAGCAGCTGCTGCTGGGATAGGAATACCAGACGATCCAACTCTACCCGGTTTGATTATGGAATATAGTTGTTCTGGCAGCAAAGAAGAAGCTGAGAAGACTGTATTGGAGATGGTGGAAGAGGGATTTGCAATGAGAGGATTCAAATTAGCAGAAAAAAGGGCTGTAGCTACAGATATTGTTGTTGACAAAGCTGCCTGCGCTTTCTCGTGTGTAGTGTTATGGTATTAGAAGAAAGTATCACACCTATATTCCAATTTAAAGAAGAACACTTGCCCGGGTCAGGCATTTATTTTGACGTTACAGATATACTGTTTAGTTCACATTCAAAATATCAAAAGATTGAAGTATTTCAGACGACAAGTTATGGCAAAATTCTTCTTATGGACGGAAAGGTAATGCTTACAGAAAGAGATGAATTTGTCTATCATGAAATGCTAACTCATGTTCCCTTAAACTTATCCGATAAAATTAAGGATGTTCTGATTATTGGCGGAGGAGATGGGGGATCTGCAAGAGAATGCCAAAAACACCAAAATATCAGGCATATTAAACAGGTTGAAATTGATGAAATGGTTATCGATGTTAGTAAAAAATTTTTCCCATCTTTATCATCAGGCTTTAACGACTCAAGGTTTGAGCTTTGTATTTGCGACGGCATCAACTTCGTTAAACAAACTTCTGAGAAATTTGACTTAGTCTTGGTGGATTCTACTGACCCAATAGGACCTGCGGTTGGCCTTTTTGAGGCAGAATTCTTTGAAAACATTAAAAAAATTCTTAATCCAGATGGTATATTAGTTTTTCAACTCGAATCTCCTTGGTGCCACTTAAGCTTTATTAGTGATATAACTAATAAACTTAAAAAAATATTTCCTATTTTCAAAAACTATATAGCGTTTATACCTACTTATCCTGCTGGATTGTGGAGCTTCGGATTCGCATCTCTTTCAATAGATCCATTGACAGATCAGCTGTTGAAAGACCCAATTAAAGACCTAAAGTATTATACTCCCGAAGTTCATAAGGCTTCTTTTGTTCTCCCTAAATTTTTTGGAGATTCTATAGAAAATATTTAAATTTTTTGAAATATGATTTTGTGCTGTAAGAGATTTATCTCTAATAATTTTGCGTGTATTTCTTTTTGATCTCCAAATATACTAATTAAAAACCAAACATTTTCATCTTCTGGTTTTAAAAGGGCTACGTCCTTAAGAATTAGAGTTTCTTCGCTTTCTTGGTTCTTATAAAAAGCACTGGCTTCACACATGTTAGTCTGTCCTTTCGATGTAATTTTTTAAACGCATCACAGCGTCTTCAACTTGATGGGGGAGGGGTTCTTGTTGGGTGAGGGCAATGTCTATATTTGACTGATTGATGGGCAAAAGAATTTTTATTGCCTTAGATTTTGCTACAGCTTCTGACATCCTTGTAGTAAATTCTCCCATCATAGCATCGGATATCAGAATGCTGACGGAACCTAATATAAAATCAACTTCGGATACATTTTTTACTATTGCATTTTCACCTGATGCGCCCTTGTTCGCCTTGACTCTTAACATATTTACAGTAGCAAATGCATTGGTTCCTAAGGCTATTATCTCTATATTCTCAATACTTTCTGACAAAATTTCTCTAATTTTCAATACTATTTGTTGACCTATTCCACCGCCTTGCCCATCAATAATAGCAATTTTTATAGTATTTTTCTCCATCCAGCCTCCTTTTACTACAAATATTATATCAGATTTTGTTTTATAATGTAGGAAAATAGCATAAAAACTTAAGGAGGACTAATGATTTTTTGTGTTGGAACAATAGTTTTTGACACTATATTAGTTGTAAAAAAATTAGCTTTAGAAAATGATGCTGTTGTTGCCGATGAATATAAAAGAACTTTTGGAGGGGCTGCTGCAAACTGTGCCGTGACAATTAAAAAGTTATCTGTGGATTCTGGTCTTGTTTCAGCAGTTGGAGACAGTGATTTTCACCATGGCTATGAGAACTATCTTAAAGAGCTTCTGATTGATACAAAATCCGTTTTTAAGATTCCAAATGGATATTCCCCAAGAAGCATTCTGATTACTAGGGTTCCAGATGGAGCTCAACAGATTTATTTTTATGAGGACAAGATTAATTATGAGAAAACTTTGGCATCAAACATCCCTTATATAATAAATAATCTAGATAATTGCAAAATATTGCACTTTACTACGGGATATTATGATTTTTATAAACAACTATTAATTGAGTTGAAAACTTATAGGAAAGATATAAAAATAAGTTTTGATCCTGGGCAGCAGACGTTGACACAACCAGACAAAGTGATTGAAATCTTGCCTTATGTAGATTTTTTGTTTATGAATGAATTTGAAAACAAGAAACTATGTGAAACCTTGAAGATAGAAAATATTATGAATTACAAGAGGTTTGAACTCTCTTGTGTCAGCTACGGCGAGAACGGGTGCAAGATCTTCTATAATGGTTTTCATTATACTATCCCAGCTATCCCACCAAAAATTTTTGTAGATTCTACTGGAGCAGGGGATAGCCACAGAGGCGCTTTTCTGTCGGCCTATTCACTTGGCTTTGAATTTCTCGATTGCGCATATATAGCAGCCTCTGTTTCATCGTTTGTTTTGGAAAAAGATGGTGCCCAAACTAATTTGCCAGATCTCGATATGGCTATTGAAAGGGCAAAAAAGTTTACCAACTCTAAGTTTAAAGTTTTACGTCAACTATAGCTGACACGCCCACCCCTAAAACCCTATGAAATTGTAATGGGTTAAGAGAATCAGATGGTATAAGAGCTTTAATTCTAAATCTATTATCACTAAAATTGAGTTCTAATTGCATAACCGCTTGTACTGATTGAACTCTTTCGGCAGGCCCTGACACCTGTACCGCGCCTACATAGGTTCCGTTTCCTATTGAAATAACAGGTACAACTTTTGTCATTTCTTGAGTGGAAATGTTTTTGTTCATTAAGGCGGTATTTATAAAGTCATTTATCTGTCTGCCGAAAATTTTTACTGCTATTGCAATACCTCCGCCTTCTAAAATACTCCCTAAATTAAAAGCATAAAGTTTTGCAGGTGCCACAAACAACAAACTACATATAAGTATTGCGACAGTAACCTTCTTTAAAACAAAATTTTTCATCTTATCCCTCCTTTGGTGTTATTATATTCTAACTTAGATTACAGATAAATTAAATCTTTGACAAATATCTAAAAGTCTTATAGTATTTTCTAAATCAGTTTTAAATGGAGGTAAGGTTAATGATTATTGTAATGAAACCGTCAGCAAGCGAAGAAGAGATTAACAGGGTAGTTGAGAAGTTAAACAGCTTAGGATTTGGGGTTCATATGTCAAAGGGAGAGGTTCATACTATAATCGGAGCAATTGGAAACAAAAAATTATTAGTTGAGCCAATTGAAGTATTGCCTGGTGTCTCTCAAGTCATACCCGTAAGAAAGCCTTACAAAAGAGCTAGTAGAGAGTTTCATCCCCTGGATACAGTGATAGATATGGGGACTTTTAAAATTGGCGGTGAAAATCTGGTCGTAATGGCTGGACCTTGTGCTGTCGAAAGCAGGGAGCTCTCTTTTGAGGTGGCAAAAGGAATAAAAAGCTTTGGCGCAAATGTTTTAAGAGGCGGTGCTTTTAAACCAAGATCTAGTCCTTATTCTTTTCAGGGATTAGGTGAAGAGGGTTTAAAATATCTTAGAGATGCCGCTGATGAGTACGAATTGAAAATAGTTACCGAGGTAATGGATACTCGTGATGTAGAATTGGTTGCCTCTTATGCTGATATACTCCAGGTTGGAACAAGAAATATGCAAAATTTTCCCTTATTAAAAGAAGTAGGCGGATGTTCTAAGCCAGTATTATTGAAGAGGGGGCTATCTTCATCTATTGAAGAGTGGCTATTAGCTGCTGAGTATATTTTGGCTGAGGGAAATGAAGAGGTAATATTGTGTGAAAGAGGTATTAGGACCTTTGAGAAATATACAAGAAATACTCTTGATCTGAGCGCAGTACCTTTGATAAAGCAGCTTAGCCATCTTCCAATAATTGTTGACCCGAGTCATGCCACGGGGAAAAGATCTCTTGTGGCTCCAATGTCAAGAGCTGCAATCGCTTCTGGTGCAGATGGTCTAATGATAGAAGTTCACCCAAGGCCAGAAGAAGCTCTGTCAGATGGCCCTCAATCCCTAAACTTAATTGAGTTTGAAACTCTTATGAATGAAATTCGACCTATAGCAAAAGTCTTAAATAGAACATTGTAGGAATATGGATTTTAAAAATATTTGTGTCATCGGCCTTGGCCTTATTGGAGGATCTCTTGCTAAGGCCTTTGCTGCCAATGGGTATAACATATTTGGATATGATTCTAAATTAGATACCATTAATCTTGCCAGATCTGAAAAGATTTTTTATCACTTAAACAGCGAGATGGACTTTAATATTTCTTCTTGTGATCTTGTATTTGTGTGCGTAAGCATTGAAAATACTTTGGATGTATTTACTAAACTCGTGCCATATCTTAAAAATGGGTGTGTAGTTTCTGACGTAGCAAGCGTAAAATCAAACTTTTTTAACAAGGTAGTCAAACTTATTCCTGATGGCGTTAATTTTGTTAGCACCCATCCAATGGCAGGTACGCAATATTGCGGATATGAAAACTCTTTCAAGGAAATTTTCATAGACAGGCCTCTTTTGATTATAGACAATAATGAAAAAAAAGATCTAATTGATAATCTTGCTAATTTCTTAAAAATCAATCTTAAGGTTAATATTCAACTGGTTGGCATTGATGAGCACGATAGCTTGGTATCTCTTACGAGTCACTTACCGATGTTTGTGGCTGTGTCGCTGTCGAACACTGTAAAAAAATATGACCAAACTTTCCCCTACCTTAACTTAGTTGCAGGTCCTGGTTTCAAAGACACCTCCAGACTTGCTTTGCAAGATCCGAATTTTACACATTCAATTTTTCGATTTAATAAAAAAGAAGTTTTAAAAGCTGTCGATTCTTATATAGATACCTTGATCTCCCTTAGAGAATCTCTTAGAGGAGATGATGAATCTTTTAAAAAGGAAATTATTAATGCAAAAGAATTTAGATGTTG
>JAJXTU010000130.1 GCA_021783475.1 bacterium | reverse complement strand
ACATATACATTTCTATTATTGATCTTTTTGACAAGGGCGATCCTGTAGACATTGTTACCCTTTCCGAAAAGCTATCTTCTAAAAACCTTTTGGATGAAATAGGCGGCCCAAATTATTTGGCAGATCTTGTGTCGAATTTGCTGACTCCCGCAAATGCAGAGTACTATTCAAAACTGATTGAAGAGGCGGCACTATTTAGAAAACTAATTGAAGTTGGGACCGAGATTGTAGAAATAGGATTTTCAAAGGAGAGTCTTGGAGAGGCGCTGGATAGAGCTGAAAAGCTGGTTTTTGAAATCACCCAAAAAAGATCGAGAAAGGGATTCGTTCACATTTCAGACGCCTTAACGACCACATTTGAGATGATTGACAAGTCATTTAAAAACAAGACTGGCATTACGGGTGAACCAAGCGGATTTAAGGATTTTGACTTCCTCACGGCAGGTTTTCAGCCTTCAGATCTGATTATTATAGCTGCAAGACCATCAATGGGAAAAACTGCTTTTTGTCTAAATCTTGCAAGGCATTTAGCTGGTTTGCCCGATAAAGCTGTTGGTCTATTTTCTCTGGAAATGTCAAAAGAACAGTTAGCACAGAGGTTGATATGTTCTGAGGGCATGATTGATATCCACAATCTTAGGACTGGAAATATCCAGGAGCACGAATGGCCCAAACTAAGTAGGGCAATATCAAAACTCTCTGAGTGCAATATTTATATTGATGATACACCAAATATCTCTGCGCTTGAGATGAGAGCAAAGTCAAGAAAGTTGAAAAGTGAAACCCCTTTGTCCTTGATAATAGTTGATTATTTGCAGCTAATGCAGGGTAGGAGAAATGAAAACAGAGTTCAAGAAGTGGCTGAAATTGCAAGATCTCTAAAAGCCCTGGCCAGGGAGATAGAGGTTCCGATCATCGCGCTCTCACAGCTCTCAAGGGCTGTAGAGACAAGAAATGAAAAAAGACCTGTACTATCTGACCTTAGAGAGTCGGGCGAGATAGAGCAGATTGCAGACGTGGTAGCCTTTATATATAGGGATGAGTATTATAATCCAAAATCAGACAAGAAGAGAATAGCAGAAATAATTATCGCTAAACAAAGAAATGGTCCACTTGGTAAAGTAGAATTAGTATTTCTTAAAGAGCAAGCAAAATTTGTGAATAAAGAGGATTTTTATAATAATGAGTAAAAATTTTGGAGGTGTGGTGTAATGCCAGGAGTTGTTATTGTAGGAGCGCAATGGGGAGATGAAGGAAAAGGTAAGATTACTGATTGGCTCGCACAGAGGATGAATCTTATCGTTAGATATCAAGGAGGAGATAACGCAGGCCATACGGTAGTAGTTGGTGATAAAGAATATAAATTTCACAATATACCATCAGGAATTTTATATTCTGACAAGAAGTGCATAATAGGTAACGGAGCAGTTCTAAACCTATGGATGCTACACAAAGAAGTTGAGGGCTTGAAAGAAAGAGGCCACGAATGCAAGAATCTTTTTATAAGCACAAGAACTCATTTGATTTTGCCATTTCATCCAATCATAGATAGGTGGAAAGATCAAACTCCAAACGGCAAGGTGATTGGAACTACTGGTAGAGGAATTGGCCCTACATATATGGATAAATATGGCAGAGTGGGAATAAGGATGGGAGATCTATATTGCTCAGAGTCTGATTTGAAAGACCTATTGTATAAATCTTATGAAGAAAAGGTAAAACTCTATAGCAATTTCGTAGATCTTAGCGTAATAAACATTGATTCAATTTTTTCAGAATTGCTCAGATTTAAGGAGTACTTTGCTGATCACGTAATTGATTCAGTTTACGAAATAAACGATGCCTTAAAAAATGGGCAAAAGGTTCTATTTGAAGGTGCTCAAGGAACCCTACTCGATCTCGATCACGGAACATACCCATTTGTAACATCATCACACCCGACTGCTGGAGGAGCATGTATGGGTTCAGGAGTGGGACCAAAATATATCAATGGCATAATTGGCATAGCAAAGGCTTACACCACAAGGGTTGGTGAGGGACCATTTCCAACTGAACTATTTGATGACATGGGCGAAAGAATGAGACAAAAAGGCCATGAATTTGGTACTACCACAGGAAGGCCTAGAAGAACTGGCTGGCTTGATGCCGTAATATTGCATTATAGCTCAATCGTAAACTCTCTTGATGGCTTTGCTCTGACAAAACTTGATGTTTTAGACGATTTGGACACACTAAAAATTGCTTATGCTTATAAATTAAAATCTGGCAAGGTTATTGATAGAATACCATCCTGTATGTCAGATCTTTACAACGTAGAATTGCTATATGAAGAAGTGCCAGGCTGGAAGACTGATACCACTAAAATAGAAAGATTCGAGGACTTACCTGAAAATGCTATCAAATATATAAAAAAGATTGAAGAGCTATCGAAAACTCCTGTATTATTTGTAAGCATAGGTGCTAAGAGATCTCAGACGCTTATAAGTGACGATTCAATCCTAAAAAAATTAGGGATATAGAATTTAAGATCTGAATTTATATGGAAAAAATATTAATTAGAGAAGAGATTCTTAAAAGAAGAGAGACACTGAACTCGAACTTAAGAGAATCTCTGAGCTCTTCTATCTGTTCGATGATTATAAAGAGTTTTTTTTATTTGGAATCAAAGAGTTTGATGCTTTATTCTTCAATTAGGGGTGAAGTTGATCTCGGAATTCTTTACAACGATGCCCTAAAAAGACATAAAAGCGTTTATGTTCCAACTGTTTCATTAAGAAGCTTAAAGATCAATCCTGTTCAGTGCTTTGTGGATACTATATGGGAAAAGGGACCCTATGGTATCCTTGAGCCAATGTATAAGCCAAACAGATTAAGATCGAAAAAGTTAGACTTAATATTCATTCCAGGCGTGGCTTTTGACCGAAATTCAAATAGACTCGGCTTTGGAAAAGGTTTCTACGACAAATTTTTGAAAAATATGCCCAACACTACTCTGAAAATTGGTGTAGCCTTTGATTTTCAGATAGTTGATACCATAAAATCAGATCCATGGGACATAAAAATGGACATCATAGTTACCGAGAAAGGATTTATCTGTAGGGAAGAGTCTTGAAAGAGATTAAAAATATACTATTTTTAAAGGAAACTGGAAGTACACAAGACACATTAAGGGATTGGATTAGGAAATACAGACTTTTTCCTGTGGTAGTCTCGTCTGAGCAAACGAATGGAAGGGGACAAAGAGG
>JAJXTU010000129.1 GCA_021783475.1 bacterium | reverse complement strand
GGAAGTAGTGTCGTAATATTCAACTTCAGCCTCCGCCAAAGCAGTCTCACAAGATGGGCACCAGAAAACAGGCTTAAGACCTTTATAGATATAACCTTTTTTATACATCTCCCAGAATATCCTAATTTGCATTGCTTCATATTTTGGATCCATCGTAATATACGGTTTCTCCCAGTAGCCAAACACTCCAAGCCTTATAAATTGCTTCCTTTGCCTGTCAATAAACTTCAGAGCATGCTCATGACACATCTTTCTAATGTCTGATACAGTAAACTCTTTTTTATTTTTGCCCAGAGTTTTCAAAGCCTGAAATTCAATAGGAAGGCCATGACAATCCCAACCGGGTACGTATGGAGTATATCTGCCCTTGATCATATAATATTTATTTATCATATCTTTAAGGATCTTATTAAATGCAGTGCCTAAATGAATATCCCCGTTCGCATAAGGCGGGCCATCGTGAAGAATGAAAAACTCATTATTTTTCCTTAGTTTTATAGCCTCTTCATAAGTATTATCTTTTTGCCATCTTTTTAAAAACTCAGGCTCTTTTTGGGTAAGCCTTGCCTGCATTGGAAAATTTGTTTTTGGCAGCTTTAAAGTTTTTTTGTATTCGACCATAATACAACTCCTTTTTTATTTATATCAAAACTTAATATTTCCAAACCTATATAATTAATCCAACAAAGTTAGAATTTCTTCTGGCTTATATACACCTGTTTCGGTTATAATTGCCTTGATCAGCTTTGCAGGAGTAATATCAAAAGCATAGTTCAATCCAATCGTATCGGCTTTGTTTGTAAAAGAACCCATAAATTTAATTATCTCTTTTCCATCTCTCTCTTCAATGGGAATTTCTTCACCAGTAGCAATAGAAAAATCAATTGTGCTCACAGGTGCAGCCACATAAAACGGGACATCATAAAAATTAGCTGCCAATGCGTGCATAAAAGTTCCAATCTTATTTGCTGTATCGCCATTTGCTGCAATTCTATCAGCTCCGACTATAACAGCATCTATCATAGAATTTCTCATTAATATGCCAGAAGATCCATCTACAATTAGTTTATAAGGAATAGCATCTCTGTCCAATTCAAAAACTGTAAGTCTGGCGCCCTGTAGAAGGGGTCTGGTCTCAGAAACATAAACTAAATTTAGCTTTCTCATCTGAAACATCTTTCTTATAACCCCTAGTGCAGTTCCTACTCCTGGAGCAGCCAGCGAGCCAGTATTGCAATGAGTTAAAATATTCCCCTCTGGCAAGACATTAGCCCCATTTTCAGCAATCTTATCATTTATTTCAATTTCTTGAAGATATAATGAATAGATAAAATCAAATATTTCATTTATATTTAGGCTGTTAGTTGCAAATTCAAGAACTTTATCTACTCCCCACGAGAGGTTTACGGCAGTTGGACGACAATTTTTAATCTTATCAGCTTCACTTTTCAGTGAGCTATCATCAGTCAAAAGTTCATTATCGTTATAAATAGATAGATACAAAGCAAATGCCCCACAAATACCTATAGAAGGGGCTCCTCTAACCCTAAGATTTTGAATAGCCTCAATTATCATATCTGAGTTAGATAATTCAAGCCAATCTTCTTCAAAGGGCAATTTTGTCTGATCGAGCAATAATAGACAATCTTTTTTAAATTTAAATGGTTCAAATATATGCCTATGCATGACACTAACTCCTTAAATTAACTATTAATTTTAGAACATTTGTTTAAAAACCACGCCATCTTTGCGCTTTCTTCCAAGAGTTCAGATAAATAATAACATTCTTTCAAAGTTTTACCAACTACAATTGTCCCATGATTTTCAAGTATTCCAGCACAAATACCGTTTGACAAATATTCAACTACTTTTTTACCCAATTCTGAGCTTCCCGGTTGAGCAAATGGTATCAAAGGTATTTCTTTTAGATATATTTTTGCCTCTTCAGAAAGAACAGGAATGCTATTTTTTGTAAATGCAAATAAAGTGGCATAAAATGAGTGTGTGTGAAAAATCGATTTGACAAAGGGCAATTTCCTATAGATTTCAAGGTGCATTGGAAATTCAGATGATGGTTTAAAATTATTTTTAGTAGTGCCATCAATATCTATTATGCTAATTGTCCACGGCAGAACGTCAAAAAAGGAATAGCCAGAAGGTTTTATATATATCTTGTTATCCTTAAAAAGACTAATGTTGCCGCCCTTTGCTTTAGCCAGACCTCTTAGATATGAAATTTGTGACCAAAGAGAAATTTCAAATCTTGGTAGCATCAACCTTACCAGCAAGATCCACTACAAGATCCCTCAATTTATCACTATTATTAGAAACAATATCAATTACTTCCTCAGCAGAAACCTTTAGAGGATTGTCTGGACTTGCAATATTGGAAATCAAAGAAAAACAAAGCGTCTTAATCTTCAGAGCGTTAAGAGCGATCACCTCCATAACTGTAGACATACCTACAATATCAGCACCCATAGTTCTCATAGCATATAACTCTGCAGGTGTTTCAAAACTCGGTCCTAAGACTCCTACGTATACAACTTCTTTTGGTTCATAACCCAATACGTTCACAGATTCAGATTTAGCCAAAGTCCTTAGTTTTTTGTTATAAGGGTCACTCATGTCTACAAATCTTTCGCCAAAATAAATATCAGACAATCCAATTAAAGGATTATATCCTGTAAAATTAATATGATCTTTCAAAATTACAACTTCTCCAACTTTTAAGTTACTATTTATTCCGCCGGAAGCATTAGTAAGATAGGCTATATTAGGCTTAAATCTCGAAAGAACTACAATGGGAAATATTACCTCCCAAACGCCATAGTTCTCATATAGGTGAAATCTGCCCTCCAAAATTACATAAGGTTTTGAATTAATGTGAACCAAACTAAGCTGTGAACGGTGCGATGGGGCTGAGGCTTTTGGAAAAAATGGGATCTTATCATATTTAATTATCATATCTTTTTTTAACCCATCAAATGCTCTGCCAAAACCAGACCCAAGCTCTATTATGCCCTCAATCTTCTCTGGCAAAAAATCTTTCAGGTATCTCGAAGCTGCCTCACAATTCGCCTTAAATTCAAACTCATTGAGAAAGGAAAAGTTTTTCATATTTTTTGTTGCTCCTGTTCTTTTATTTTTTGAAAAATTTTTTCTGATTTAACTAACAAAACTTTGTTTCTGTTCTTTTCTCCTGAGGATATTTCAATATCTCTTTTTTTGCAATCTAAAAATTTTGAAATTAATTCTAACACTCTTTTGTTTGCCCGCCCATCCTCTGGAGGGGCTCCTACCTT
>JAJXTU010000043.1 GCA_021783475.1 bacterium | reverse complement strand
CCAGAAGAGAATTTGTGGCCAGAAGCTCCAACGCCGTCTGCACACGTAAACAAGCCGTTTACAGTCGTCATACGGTTGTAAGATTTGCCCTTATATTCCCAAATATAGCCTGCTTCTCTTGTTGCATCGTTCTGTAGATCCTCTGGTCCACATGCCCAAAGTCCGCAGCAACCAGCGTGTGATCCGAGAAGATATGGTTCAGCTGGCATAATTTCGGATGGGATCTTGTCAGGCTCAATGTTGTTTCCAAGCCATACGCCAACCTGGCCAACAGTCATGTCAAGGAAGTCTTCCCATGCCTCTGACTCAAGCTCTTTTGCGTGCTTTGCGTCAATTGTCTTTGCAAGTTCAGCAAGAGCTTTGTCGGTATTCATATACATAGGGCCAAGACCCTTTTTGTAGTCTTCGATCATCATATGGTTTCTGATGCAAGTACCAAGGTTTTTGTTATATGGAGCATATTTTTCGATATATTCTGTCTTTGCGCAATAGTCTTCGCCTCTTGCGTTTGTAGCAGTAGCTTTGAAGAGCAAGAACCATGTGCCGACAGGTCCGTAACCATCTTTAAATCTGGCAGGCACGAATCTGTTCTCCATCATTGTCGCCTCTGCGCCAACCTGGAAAGGCATTGCATAAGTAGAGCCAGCATTCCATACTGGATACCATGCACGTCCGTAGCCCTCCAAGACTGAACGTGGACGATATATGTGGACTGCTCCACCACAAGCTATGATAATTGCCTTTGCTTTTATGAAATAAACTTTGTTCTCACGAACGCTGAAGCCTGCTGCTGCTGCAATTCTGTTCTCTTCTTTAGAATCTAACAAAAGTTTAACAATAAATACTCTTTCAACATATTCTGCTTTGTCATAAGATGCCATAGCTGACTTTGCAGCCTCTGCAACGATACACTTGTATGACTCGCCAGATATTGCAACCTGCCAACGACCTGTCCTACGTGGCTTTGCGCCCTGCTCTAAGGTCTTACCCTTATCTTCTCCAAAGGCTTTCCAAATTGGAAGTCCCCATTTCTCGAAAAGGTGAACAGAGTCATCAACAAGACGACCAAGATCGTATACTAAATCTTCACGAATGATACCCATAAGGTCGGTACGAACCATTCTGACATAGTCAGCTGGATCGTTGTCAGTTCCAATATAGGTGTTAATCGCAGAAAGGCCCTGAGCTACAGCGCCAGATCTCTCAAGTGCTGCTTTATCTGCTAAAAATATAGACAAGCCATTTGGTTTTGCCCATTTTACAGCTTCGTATGCTGCGCCGCATGAGCCCATTCCACCGCCAATGATTAGAAGATCTACGTTCTTCTCTTCAATGACTGGTTTATCACAATATGAGAATGTACAAGCTTCTCTTTCCATTATTTAACCTCCGCTAAAATTTTTAAATTACTAAAACTTTCTGAGAGTATCTCCACGCATATTGTGCGTAAAGAAACCTGGTTTTTCGAGATCGGCCATATCTGGATCGGCCTCAAAGCCTTCATATGGCTTAATCGAACCTTCTGCAACCGTGCGGATTGGGAACTTAAATCTTTTTACTTTTCCGTTACGGTACTTACAGGTCCACATAATGTTGTCAGAGCCACGAAGTGGGATTGCGTTTCCACCGAGTGGTACGAAGTCTGCATATCCTCTTACCTCAATTGCCTGCTGTGGACAAATTTTTACACAGCTATAGCACTCCCAACAATACTCTGGCTCCTGGTTATAAGCCTTCATAATCTCTCTGTTCAGTGCCATAAGATCGTTTGGACAAATATACTGGCAAGCTGTCTTATCTTGCGCCTTACAACCATCACATTTTTCGGGATTTACCCAACTTGGCATGCTTTTTTCCTCCTTGTAAAATTTCTTAGATTATTAAAATTTTTGTTGCAAAAAAACGCTTGAGGCTTCCCACCTCCTCAAATCAGTCTAAAAAGTATTTCAATAGATTACTTTCCTAAAGACTTAAGTAAATCTGGTATTACTGCTACATTCTTTTTCTCAATTACCATAGCGAATATCTTGTCAAGACACTCTTTTGGAAGTAGTTCTACTGTTTGAGTAGAAGAAGTATCTATCTTTGCAGCTGGATAAACTTCTTTAAGATTCTGAGCCTGTTCATAAGAGATAGGCACTCTTAATCTCTTTAGACCAGCAAATGCCTCTTGAAGTTCGGGAATTTCAAGCATATTGGCCTTTTTTAAAGCCTCTTCTCTTTCCGGACCAACCCAAAGCGATATTGTAAGCTTTACATCACCGTTACTCATTGTGATTACACCTCCATTGGGGGAATCGTGAATACAGGATTACGATTCTCAAGATAATTGTCATTTACGAAAGGTGAACCAAAACCATATTTCTCAGCACACATCATAACGGTGTCAAATACCTCTGGCCTAAATATAAGTCTTGTTGGTTTAACGCCTTGTTGAATGATGGAACGAATTACTGTGCCAGAAAACTTTTGCTTTTGTTTTTTGTGACCGTCAAACCCTTCATAAACAATTCCTGCGCACACAGGACAATAATACCATTCCTTTGTCAAAACTGACTTGATACCAAGATTTGGAAGTCCATCAAATATCTCATGAGCACCATAAGTTGGATAATAGTCACCAACGCCTGCGTGATCGCGACCAAACATGTGGTGGGTACATCCAAGGTTTTTACGAACTATTGCGTGGAATACTGCCTCTCTTGGACCAGCATATCTCATATCCCAGAGTATCATTGAGGTCATATGAACATCTTCTCTGAAATACCCATTTTCTCTGAGTGCAGCCTGACCGAGAACTATACACTCATCGATATAGTCACCTTTTCTCTTTTCGCCGACAACACAGGAAACCAGAACTGCATCTGCATTGGCAGCAAACCATGCACCCTTCATAAGCCACTCGTGGCCTGTATGAGGTACGTTTCTGGTTTGGTGAGCAACTACTTTAGTCCAGCCATTCTTCATAAATTGCATTCTTGACTCTGCTGGTGGAAACCAGAAGCGATCAAAAGGTTCATTAAATACTGGTGGATTTATAAGTGTAATCTTGCCGCCTAAAAACTTAGCTTTGTAATCGTAGGTACGCTTTACGCCAGGATGCTTTTCATCATCTGTGCCATATACGTTCTTGGCCATAGTAATCTTGTCATAAACAAACATCTCTTCAATGTCAAAGACTGCCAATGGCTGATCTTTGTAAGTAAAAAGAACGCTATCACCGTTAGCTATGCCATATTTTTCGATCTCATCTTCTGACATATCAAAGACGATTGGTATAGACCAAACGTATCCATTTGCTAATGTCATATTGTGAACTACACTGTCCACGTCCTTTGCACCCATAAAGCCTTCAAGAGGAGAGAAAAATCCATAAGCTAAGCTTATGCACTCTCTCGCGATCTGCCCACGAACTGGGATTCTTACCTTAGTCTTCTTTACAAGTTCCTTCGCTTTTTCCTTATCTTCGACAACCCTATATACGAGTTTGCCGCCATGAGGAGAAAGCGTGTTATCCACTGCTACATGTTGACTCAATGCCTTTTACCCCCTTTAGAGTAATTTATATAAATTTTTAAACAGCTGGATTAAGTTGAACAAGAATTTTCCTATAGATTGCATCAATATCGCCAGTACCCTGAACGACCTTTAATATACCCTTGTTCTTGTAATAGTCAATCAAGGGTTCAGTTGAGCTCTGATACACATCAAGCCTTTTCTTTATAGTCTCTTCGTTGTCATCTGCACGCTGATATAGCTCCCCGCCACAAACATCACACTTGCCCTCAACTTTAGGTGGAGAAAAATACACGTTATACATCTGACCGCATGCCTTACACGTTCTTCTTCCTGTCAAACGCTTCATAAGATCGTCAAGCGGAACGTCTAATACGAGAGCTACGTCAAGAGGCTTGCCTAAATCGCCAAGAAGAGAGTCCAATTCCTTTGCCTGAGAAACGTTCCTCGGGAAACCGTCTAAGATAAAACCGTTTTCTGTGTCTCCCTCTTGAATTCTTTCCTTGATAAGCCCGATTACTACGCTGTCTGGAACGAGTTCACCCTTATCCATATAGCTTTTTGCTTCCTTGCCGAGCGAAGTGCCATCTGATACTGCTTTTCTCAACATATCTCCTGTAGAAACCTGAGGTATCTTAAGCTGATCTACCAATCTCTTTGCCTGTGTTCCTTTTCCTGCCCCTGGTGCACCTAAAAATACCAATCTCATTAAAAGACCCCACTCCTTTCGAGTATTGTAAACCCAAGATTTTTGTTAAACTCTATTTTATTACCTATAGATTTTTCTAATAGATTCATACACATCATTTATATCTTACTTTATAAAATTATTTTTTACAATACCATTAATTATTTTTTTATATAAGTTTTATTTATATAATCATAAGTAAAATTTATATAAATTGTATCTTTTCCTACTCCCACCTTCATTTCATCACAAATAAATTATATATTCAAAATAGTGAAAAAGTTCAAAATTATCAGATAACTCTTTAAAAATATTAAATCAGACTATTTTATTTATTTAAATAAATTGTAAAGTTATAAAAAAAATTTATATGTTTTATGCACTATACATTATGAGTCATTAAGCCTCATTTCTGAAGTCAAAGACCCTTTTTGTCTTTTTTTCGCTTCTTGGAAGGCCCCCAATTGATAATAATTCAACTTCGAACGTAGCCCCAACCCTATCTTTGATCCTTCTTGATATTCTTTTTGACAGATCTATATTATCCGGCTCTTTTGACTCAACCCTCAAAACTGCTCTATCTTTGCCATTGATCCTATCTAATACTATCTGGTATTCAGAAAATAACTCATTATATTCTTTTAAAACCCTATCTACCTGAGCAGGAAAACAATTTACCCCCTTGATCTTAAACATATCGTCAGATCTGCCCATAAGTCTCTCTATTCTGGGGTATTGTAAACCACACTCACATATTTTATGGTTTATAGAAGTAATATCCCTTGTCCTAAACCTAAGAAGGGGAGCGCCTTCTTTTTTAAAGGTGGTAATTACCAGCTCTCCTCTCACTCCATCTGGCAAAACCTCTAAGGTATCGGGATCTATTATCTCGAAGTACATAAAATCATCAAAAAGATGTATTCCATTGTGATATTTACAATCAAGCCCGATACCAGGACCATAAATCTCAGTAAGGCCATATATGTCAAAGGCTTCAATATTCAATAGATCTTCGATTCTCTTTTTCATACGATCTCCCCATCTCTCAGAACCAATTATTCCAATCTTAAGAGATATATCATTTTGCAATCCCCTTTTCTCAATCTCCTCACCAAGTAGCAGAGCATAAGATGATGTAGATGTGAGAACGGTAGACTTTAAGTTCAGCAGCATTTCTATCTGTCTATCGGTATTTCCTGGCCCTGTAGGAATAGTCATAGCACCCAACAACTCTGCACCAAGCTGGAACCCAATACCAGCAGTCCAAAGACCATATCCAGGTGTAATCTGAACTCTATCAGAAGGTTTTATTCCTGCAATTTCATAACATCTTTTCATCATAAATTTCCAATCGTCAATGTCTTTCTGAGTATATGGCATTATGACCGGCTTTCCAGTAGTGCCAGAAGAAGAATGTATTCTGACTACATCTTCCTCTGGACAAGCAAGCATACCCATTGGATATGAATCCCTAAGATCGTCTTTGGTAGTAAATGGCAGTTTAGAAAAATCATCCATCGACCTAAAGTCATTTATATCAAAATCCAATTCCCTAAATCTTTTTCTGTAAAAAGGGCTATTCTTAGAAATGTTCTGCAGAAAACCTCTAATACGCAGATAGTTTACGTCTTCAGTACTCTTCTCTTTTTCTTCTGTCCTCATATTGCCTCCTCTTTCTAATCTAAGGTTAATGATAAAATTTAAAGATATTTATAAAGATATGTCAATAGAATAAAATCTCAAGGAGGTAACAGGTTTGAAGGATAAAACAATTGAAATATTGGAAAGAAATAGAATTGATAAAGAATTTAAGTGGTCTATCGAAGACCTTTATAAATCAAATGAGGCGCTTGAATTGGATTTTGAAGCAGCAAAAAAACAAATTCAAGAATTTAGAAGTTTTCAGGGTACTCTAAAGGATAAAGAAACAATCTTGCAGTGCCTAAAACTAAGAGATAAAACCTCTAAGGTTATAGATAGAATATATACCTACTCACATATGAAATTCGATGAAGACTCGTCCATAGAGGAGTCTCAAATATTAATCTCTAATGCCCAATGGCTCTTGCAAAGCTTTGATGAATCAATTTCTTTTATTGATCCAGAATTAGTATCTTTTGGCAAAGAATTTCTAAATGAAATCTCCTTAGATCCAAAATTTGAAGATTATAGCTTTGAAATAAATGATTTAATTAGACAATTCCCTCACATTCTAACCCAAGACGAAGAAAGGTTGATTTCCAAAACTTCCCTTCTCTCATTTTCTCCATCAAATATCTATCATCACTTGACTATTAGCGATTTCGAATTCCCTGACGCCATTGATTCAAAAGGCAGATCCCATCCTGTAACCCAAAGCACCTATTCTATCTATGTTCACAACAAAGACAGGATATTAAGAGAAAATGCTTATAAATCTCTTTTTGGAACATATAAAAAGCATCAAAATATGCTCTCTTCCAACCTTGATATGGCTTTTAAATTTATCAATTTTTACTCTTCTGTGAGAAAGTACCCTTCATCAATAGAGTACTCTCTCTTTTCTGACAATGTAAGCAAAGATTTTTATAAAAATCTCATAAACACAGTAAAATCAGATTTAAAACCACTCCACTCTTATATAAAATTTAAGTCAAAAATTCTTAATCAAAAGAGCATAAAGTTATTTGACCTAAATGCTCCATTGTTTAACTCAGAAAAAGAAATCAGTTACCAGGACTCAAAAGACATTGTCTTAAAGTCTCTTTCGCCACTTGGTGAAAAATATATAAGTCTAGTCCTAAAAGCCTTTGATGAAAGATGGATAGACGTCTATGAAAACAAAAACAAAACCTCTGGAGCATACTCTACCTCATGTTACGATGTACATCCATATATACTTCTCAACTATCAGGGAAGACTGGAGGACGTTTTCACTCTCGTTCATGAAATGGGTCACGCAATTCACAGCGCACTATCAAATAGTGCTCAACCTTACCCAAAGTCATCATATAGCATTATTTCTGCAGAAATAGCCTCCATCACTAATGAGATGTTACTTTTAGAGTATCTATTAAAAAATGCTGTAGATACTGTTGACAAAAACTCTCTGATAAATAAATTCCTGGAGAACGCAAGAACGACTCTATACAGACAAATACAGTTTGCAGAATTTGAAATGAAGTTGTCTGAAATTATAGATAAGTTTCAGCCCCTAACATCACAAAACCTTAACAATATTTATGACAATTTAAACAAAGAGTACTATGGAGAATATTTTGAAACTGATGAATATTCTGGAGTTGAGTGGGCAAGGATACCGCATTTTTATAGCCCATTTTATGTGTATAAATATTCAACAGGCTTTTCTTGTGCAAACTACTTTGCGCAGAGAATATTAAGTGGAGACAGAGAAAGTTACATAAAATTTTTGAAATCTGGAGGGGCAAGTTTTCCTTTTGATCTTTTGAGAACTGCAGGGGTAAATTTAGAAACCTTAGAGCCAGTACAGCTTACAATAAAGAAATTTTCAGAAAAGCTAAAAGAAATAGATAACACTAAAGTTTAAGGAAGCTATATCTATTTATAAAAACAAAAAAGTAGTTAGATAGATATAGCTTCCCAATAATATAAATGGCGGCTAAATAGCCGCCATTTATATTTAGTTTAAATATACGTTTAAACTCTACGCAATCCTATATTTCTGTATGCCCTCTTCATAGAGATTTTTACCAAAGGTATCTATTACCACAATAGCTGGAAAATTCTTAACCTCAAGCCTTCTTATGGCCTCAGGTCCTAATTCCTCAAATGCTATAACCTCTGACTTTACGATACACTTCGAGATAAGGGCTCCGACGCCACCCGTTGCAGCAAAGTAAACCGCTTTATTTTTTACGATAGAACTTATAACGTCATCAGATCTGTTTCCTTTGCCTATCATCCCCTTAAGCCCTAAATCCAATAACCGTGGAGCATATTTGTCCATCCTATAGCTTGTAGTTGGACCAGCAGACCCTATGACTTTTCCTGGTCTGGCAGGGGTAGGACCCACATAATATATGACGCTTCCAGCAATCTCAAAGGGCATATCCCTGCCCTCATCAAGAGCATCTATCAATCTCTTATGAGCTGAGTCTCTTGCCGTATAGATGACGCCGTTTAAATAAACTCTATCGCCAATATTTAATTTCTCCAAAGAGTTGTCTTTTATTGGGGCATTTAAATTAAATTCCATATTAATGAGCCTTATCTTTCAAAAATGCTCCAGCTTTTTTATCAATCTTCATTATATGATTCACCAGCCATTCGACAAGGTTTTTGCTTAATTTCATAGTAAGTGAAATGGAGGGTCCATTTTTATCAAATTCGTTCTTCAATTCTCCCACATAACCAACAAAGTATTTATGCTGTTCGATTTGTTCATTTAAACCTGGATAATTATACTGCTTCATATATTTTTCTTCAGAGTTAAAGTGTTCTACGACGTAATCAGACAAGAAATTTAAGGTATCCCCAATTTCTTGTCTTCCCTTACCAGAATTACATGCGTCCAAAAGTTTGTTAACTCTGTTTATAAGCTCTTTGTGTTGATCGTCAATCTCTTTAAACCCAGAGCTTAGATCCTCACTCCACTGAACTGCTGACATACTATCACCCCTAAGATAAAAAAATAATAATCAATCTATTTTACACCTTTTCTAAAGCTAAGATCAAGCAAAAAAATAGAGCTTATGATTTAAAACACTCATAAGCTCTAAGTCATAAAAACTAATAAATTTACTAAATTTATCCCATACCAAACTGATTCGGATTTTCCATCTTTGTAAGCTTGCCATCTAAAAATAAATTTAAAGCTAATTTTACGTCTTTTTCATCAGTAGAATAAGTTTCTACATTTTGCGATATCAAGAGATTAAATGCCTTAGGCCCTATATTTTTTGAAATGAGCACATCTACATTGGCATTTATGATTGTTTGGGCTGCCTGCAAGCCTGCGCCTTGAGAAGCCTTAATATTTTGGGAGTTTTCATATTGCTCCCATTTGTCCTTCTCGGTGTCATAGACCAGAAATAGCTTAGCTCTGCCAAAGCTCTCGTCTATAATCATCTTTTCTTTATCAATAACAGTAAATGCTATTCTCATTATCAGCTAATGTTTACAAACGTGATCGCTGCCATGTTCGTGATCACATGAATTATTGCCGATGACTAATTCATTTTTTAAATAAGCGTCAATTACACTGTTTAAACTTCCTCCAGAAACGCCAGTAACTACTTCGATGCCATTCTGTCTCATCAAATTCTGAGCCATTGGGCCCATTCCACCCGTAAGAACAACATTTACCTTTTGTTCAGCAAGCCAGTTTGGTATTACACCTGGAGCATGAGGTGGAGGTGTGAGAAATTCTTCTTTTACAACTTTTCCATCCTCTACATCTACTACTCCAAAAACCTCGCAGTGACCGAAATGCGGACAAAGCTCTCCTTGTGCCATAGGAACTGCAATCTTCATAATTTTTATTTCCTCCTTATTTATACTCAATTTGTTAACAATTTTATCGACTATTTCGTTTATAATGTCCTTTATCTCTCCATCGTACTTGTCTAACAAGTTACCATCATCACTTTCTTCTACTATCTTTGGATCAATAGGAATCTTGCCAAGGAAGTCAATCTGGTACTGCTTCGCAAGCTCACTTCCTCCGCCAGATTTAAATATATTGTGAACAGCGCCACAATTAGGGCATACAAAACCGCTCATGTTTTCAATAATGCCAAGAATACCAATGTTTACCTCTTTACAAAACGTAAGAGATTTTCTCACATCTGCAAGAGATACGCCCTGAGGAGTGGTTACAATCAAGGCCTTGCAATCTTGTATAGTTTGGGCAATAGTCAAAGGCTCATCGCCAGTGCCAGGAGGGCTATCGATTATCAAATAGTCTAATTCTCCCCAATCTACATCAGACAAAAATTGCTTTATTATTCCCATTTTTACAGGACCTCTCCATATAATCGCATCATCTGGATTTTCAAGTAAAAATTGAACAGATACTATCTTAAGGTTTCTGCTCCAAAGAACTGGTTTTAGCATCTCTCCTGAGGGATAAATTTTTTGCCAGACTATGCCCATTATTGTACCTATACTTGGTCCATGCACGTCCACATCCAGAAGTCCAACCTTGTAGCCTCTATTAGAGAGGAAAACTGCCAAATTAGCAGCTACCGTACTCTTCCCTACCCCACCTTTCCCGCTCATTACCATAATTTTATGGGGAACTTTTTTTAAAAAGTCCTCCATTCTCTCAAGCTTTTCATCACTTTTGTCTTTATCTGCCAAAACTCAATCATCCCTTTCATTGTTTTTATGCTTAACGCAGTTTTTGATTTCTTTTTTCCAACACATCTTGCATCTTTTTTCACAAGCTATGCCAGGATCAGCTGTTTTATAATTACCGCCAGATATAACGAATGGCTTGCCAAACCATATAGATTGGGAGATCTTAAATCTCGCAGACTTCAATATCCTGCAAAAAGTGGACGCTGATATCTGCATGCTTTCAGAAGCCTCTTGAAAATCGCAATTTTCTAAGTCTACCAACCTCAGAGCTTCTATCTCTTCAAAACTTAATACATTCGCGCCCTCAACACAAGATAAAACGCAATCTACAGGCTTGAAACATTTTATGGCAGGCAAACAAAATAGCCTTCTCTCTTTCAATGGTCTTGCTATTTTTGATCCTCCTATTATTATGAAATATATTTCATAATAATACAAAAAAAAATTATGTCAAGTATTTAGAAAAGAAGAATCGATATAGGATTGTTACAGGGTCATGAGTTGAGATGACCAGTTAACAGCCTCCAAATATGCTTTTATAACGTCATCAAATTTTAAATTCAATTTTTCCAACAATTTATAGAACTTATCAACTTCTGTCTTTTCATAAGAGACAATAAATTCACAAACATCAAAATAAATATTTTCTATCCCCAAAAGCGCATCTTTAACATAAGAATTTATAGGCAGTTCACTAATTGCTTCCTCCCTGGGCCTATCAAGGAGGGCATCAATAGAAGAAAAAAGACCTGTCAAGAAAAAATTAGACAAATCTTCCTGTTTCTTGCCTAAAATTTGACCAATATTTTCACACATCTTCGCTCTGAGAATCGACAAAGTAACCAGCTCTTCAGGCTTATCGTCAGCAAGCTCTCCCAAGGCTATCAAACTTAGCCATTTCAGAAATTCGTTTTTTCCAAGTAAAACTATAGCTTGCTTGATAGAATTTATCTTATTTCTAAAGCCAAAATATACGCTATTCATAAATTTCAAAAGTCTTAGGGACAGAGAGAGATCTTTTTTTATCATATCTTCTAATACAGTTGGTCTCCAATCTTCTTTGTAAGCTTCATCCAATAGGTTGAGTATAAACTGCTTTCTTATAGAGAAGCTCTTTCTTGACACAGAAGAGGGCTTGCTAAAAAAATAGCCCTGAAAGAGTGAATATCCGCTTTCTTTTGCAAGCAAAAAGTCATCATTTGTCTCAACCTTCTCTGCCAAGTAAATTAAATTGCTTTTTATAGAGCTAATTATCTTCGGATATTCTCTTTTTTCATCATCGTTTAGCTGAAGGAAATCAACCTTTATATAATCAGCGCTTTCAATTAGATTGTCATATTCGGTTTTATATAAAAAGTCATCAAGGGCAATTCTATATCCTTTTTTCTTCAAGTCTTTAACTATATCTGATATACCCGCGTCATCATAGGAAGTCTCAAGCACTTCTATTACAACCTTATCTGGAGGCAATAGGCTAGGGACTTCATCTCTCAAAAGTTTTCCCGTAAAATTTATAAATGCAGGCAAATGGTTTGTCAGGATATCCAAGCCTATTACAGAGAGGCTTGACTTTAAAAGCTCAATTGTTGAGCTCTCGCCATCAAATGCATCGTATGAAGTCGAGTTCATGCTCCTTCTAAAAAGGAGCTCGTATGCCTTAACTTTTTCAGACCTATTGAATATTGGCTGCCTTGCTACAACTACATCCATTTTTTCTTCTCCTAATTGGATTGCATTTTATACATTATATACCTAAGTATGATTATTATTTTGAAATTTTAACTTTAAAGAGAGGATACTTAATATAAGTGGAAAAAGCCAAACAAAAGAAAGGAGCCAAAAATAGCAGCTAAAATAAGCAAAACAATATTTACCTTTTTGTGTAACCCTACAAGGAAAACCAATAGAAAGAGAAACGAAAGTGGATCTTTGACTGCCATTGAAAAATAGTTAACTGACATGGATGCCAAAAGCCCAGTAAGTGCTACCAAGAGGCCAAATATCCCGCCTCTAATCCATGAGAGATGAGATATCCTATCATAGAAGGGCGACACCACAATTGTAAATACTATTGAAGGCATAAACGTAAACAAAAAAGAAAACATTGCAGCAACAAATGAGCCAATAAAAAAGCCAATAAATGATGTAACACACAATATTGGGCCAGGGGTCACCTGACTCAGAACTATCGCGTCCAAAAAGTTTTCCTGGCTGATTATCTTCATAGAATCAACAAAAGCGTGTTGGTAGAGAGGCAGGGCAACTTGAGCGCCGCCAAAAGCAAGGAAGCTTATCTGCGTAATCTTGAAGTAAAAAGAAGTAAGGTTTGGTGTAATAAAATATGCAGAAGCTATAAGTATAGAAACAGCAACAATGCCTAAGATAAATTCAACTTTAGGGATATAGAGTTTTTTTTCAGAAATAACATCGCTAAGAATGCTTCTCTTTGGAAGAAAGTCTTTGCAAAATATAGAAATAAAAAAAGAAAGCAAGAAAACTAAAAAGATATTTATGCTAATCATATAGCACACAAAGCATAACAGCAACAATATCCTTCCAAAATTAACATTGATATACCTTTTATAAAAATTTAAAAAAGCAGAAATAAAAAATGCTACGACAAAAGGCTTCAACCCGTGGAATAAAACGTCTATAGTAGCGATATTAATGGATTTATAAAAGTAAGCAAGAATAGATATAAGAATTGTTGAGGGAAAAACAAGGGCAAGAGCACCTATTAAACCTGTCAAAAACCCAAACCTTCTATATCCAACATAACCTACCAAATTTATCATAATAGGCCCTGGCAAAAGCTGTGTTAATGCAATTCCTTTAAGGAAATCATCTTCAGTAGCGTAACCTTTTTTCGATACAAATTCTTCTTTTAAATAGGAAATCATAGCAAGACCGCCAAATACCGTCGAGCCAATAATAAGGCAACGAAAAATAAAATCAAGATTAAAAGAGAGATTTTTTGACAGATTAGACATTAAAAAGCAATTTTTTATTGTGCCAGTTGTTCAGAAGCGTCAAGAAAATCTATAACTTTTGGGTAAAGATATTGAACTTGTTCCAGAGTAGGCTCAGGCACCAATTCACAGTTTGAGTCGTCATCGCACTTGTGCCTAAAGGTCTTGGCAAATTTTAGGGCATCAAAAAGTCCTTCTGGAAATTTCTTCTTCTTTACAAACTTTTCATCAAAGAGCTCAAAAATCTTATCATGTGTGTAACCCGAAAAGTCATCTATATCTAAAACTGCCAATACCGAATTAAACATAGAGTAATAGAGAGCGTTCATTATATAACGATCCTCTGCGCCAAATGAAAGCAGCTCCTTTGCTTCATTTACATAGTCTTGTGAAATTTTTAGTCTCTCATGTTTATTCATAATTAATTATTTTATCATAATTCAAAATATCTAACATAAAAATATAAAACTCAATTAAGTGCATATTCCAATTTTATTTAATTAAAAAGCTTTGATATAATGAACTAAAATAAACTTTTTTAGGAGGAAAATATGTTTGAACTCGATTGCAGGGGAATGGCGTGTCCAAAACCAGTAGTACTAACAAGACAGGCTCTAAAAGATCACCAAGAAATAATTGTAATAGTTGATAATAAAACTTCAAGAGATAATCTTAACAACCTTGCTAAAGACAAAAATATGTATTTTGAAGTAGAAGAAAAAGACAAATTATATTACTGCAAGATAAAGAAGGGGGAGACTGAAGATATATCCGAAACAAAATTAGAATATCTTCCCGGAAATGCCCCATGGAGCGTCTTTGTAAAGACAAACGCATTAGGACACGGGAGCGATGAGCTTGGTAAGAATCTTATGAATGCCTTTTTTGACGCGCTTTTATACTTTGAGGATCACCCCAAAACCATTGCATTTATGAATGCTGGCGTTTACTTAACTTTGGAAGATTCTGAATGCCTCAAAGAAATTAAAATGCTAAATGAAAAAGGCTCCGAAATACTAGTATGCGGAACCTGCCTGAATTTCTTCAATGTAAAAGAGAAACTTGCAGTAGGCAAGGTCTCAAATATGTTTTCTATATTGGAGTCCCTAAAAGGGTCCTTTGTAATAGAACCCTAATTAAGAAGTCTCTTCCTGATACTTTATCTGTCTAATTTCATGCATATTTTTGTCTATCATCTCCATTATCTTTTTTGATGACCTTGAAGAGTCTTCTGCAAGCTTTCTAACTTCTTTGGCAACTACTGCAAAGGTTCTGCCAGCCTCACCTGCTCGGGCAGCTTCAATGCTAGCGTTCAAAGAAAGTATGTTTGTTCTGCCAGCAATACTTTCTACAACCTTTACTGCCTCTCCAACCTGTTCTTGGGTTTTAATTATGTGCTCAAGCTGTTCAGCAAAGTAATTATCAATAATTAACTGGATGTCAAGTATTATTCTCTTAACAAATGCGCTAAAAGATTTTACGAATTCAGCCTCATCTTTCTCTACTTCATGAACAATAGATGAAATCTCCTCAAAATAAAGCCTGTAAGCTCCTAGATACCATGAGGGATAAAGGCCTATAAGCTGGTGTCTCTTACCTACGAAAAGCCTTCTTTGAAAATACTCTTCATCTATCACAGGGCTTGTAAGAGACACAAAATAGTCCCTCATAGTCTTGCCAAGTCTCTCTACTGTAGAGTTCTTATCAATTATTTCCTTTAAATTTGAAAAATTAGTTATGTGATCGTAGAATTTCTTGACGAAACCATCCGCCCTTTTTTCAAAATAGGGTCTAAACTTTGCCATTCTCTGCAAATCTTCAACAGAGAGCCCTAAATAACGAAATCTTTGCTGATATTTAGAATCATTAGTTAAATTTTCTTCCATCCCACACCACCTTCAATTTTTTATTTCTATAATTATATATCAATATTAGTTAATTTTTAATATCCATTTTTGTGTTAAAATTTTAAAGTTAAGTTGAAGATAAATTTTGTCACTAACAATTTAACAGGCTATCTCTTTACAATAGGAGCCGCATCACT
>JAJXTU010000128.1 GCA_021783475.1 bacterium | reverse complement strand
TGCGCCAAATGCTGTCCTGCAAATGCAATAAACCGGGAGAAACTGGAGATAGACCTTGGCAAATGCATATTCTGCGGCGATTGCGAAAGAGCATGCAAACAACAAGCTATAAAATTTTCTGCTTTTTATAAGCTTTCAACGACAGATAGAGATTCTCTGATTGTCAAAGGAAATATGAGCGAAGCCGATTATTATAAGCAAGCAATAACAGCCAAAGAAAAAAGCAAAGCTCTTTTCGGCAAATCCCTAAAACTCAGGCAGGTTTCCTCTGGGGGATGCAACGGTTGTGAATTCGAACTTAACGCCTGCTCAAACCCAAACTTCGATATGGGCAGGTTCGGAATAGACGTGGTGGCATCTCCAAGGCACGCCGACGGACTTTTAATTACCGGACCGCTTACAGAAAATATGGCAGCTGCACTCGATGATGCGTATGAGTGCATCCCCGCTCCTAAAATAATTATACTTGCCGGTGCCTGCGCTATTAGCGGCGGACTGTTTCAAAATTCAGACGCCTTAAACAGAAGCTTTCTGGAAAAACATCCTATAGATTTATATATCCCCGGCTGCCCAGTTCATCCGCTCACCGTAATAAATGGAATCCTTGATTTTGTGGGACATAAATGATGCCTAATACGGCTCTCCAAATGTATTCTTAAAATGGAAGGACGAGTTTTTTCATGCGCTTTAGCGAGGTTGTCTCGTCTGAAATTATAGGATAATGTGAACAATCTCCTCTCTTTTGGAGATTATATACCTTTTTAGAACCTTCCTGCTCTTCGTAACTTGCAAATAAGAAGTAATAGATAAGCTTTTTCTTTGATTATTACTTGCTTTGGTATAAAAATAGGTATATGCTTTGTGTTCACTTTTTGGTTACTTTCTTTGTAGATATTGTTTTTTGTTTCAATCTTAATATGAATTAAATGATTGGAACAACTTCTAATCTTCTCCAATCTAGGCTTTTAGGTTAAACTTAAACTAAGGTAGAAATATGATGAAACATTACAAGCCATTTATTATTTATAGTATTACTTTTTTAGCTTTATTTTTTATATCATCTCAAGGGATAGCAGGAAGAGAAAAATGCGAAACTCTAGATCCTCTTGCTTATCCAGCTAAGGATGTATTGAATTTAAATGCCTTAGATAAGAGGAATTTGAAGGGATGCGGTCAAATTCTTGGGGTTGTTGATTCTGGTGTAAGTAAACATTTACCAGATTGTCTTCAGGGGAAAATAGTTAATGATACCAGCAGCATAATAAATGCAGATGATGTTGCAGGATGTCATGGCGTGATGGTTGCTCAAGTGGCGGTAAGTAAACAAGCGGGTTTGGCTCCTGGAGCGAAAGTATTTTTAGGATCTGACCAAATAAAAATTGCAGATACCATGTTGTTAGGTATCCCCGATGCAATTAAATTTGCCATAAGAAATGGAGCAGATGCTATAAACTTATCCGTGCATGAACTTAATAATTATAGTAAACTTGAACCATATTTACTCTACGATGCATCTTATATGAGTAATCATGGGAAAACAACCTACAGCTTTCTTGAAGGTATTAAGTATGCGATTGATAATGGTATTCCTGTTTTTATGTCAGCTGGAAACAATAAAGAAGAGATTGATGGCAAAATTTTAGAAGGTATTTGTGAACAAGCTGAACTAACTAAACACCCTGAATTACTGTTTATTGTTGGTGGTTTTGATTATAAATCAGGAATGTTTATACGTAAAGAGATCACTTTTGCCGAGCACTCAGGACGAGCTAAATCTGGAAATGATTATTCCCAATTTCTTGTTGTAGGACCATACAAAATCAAAGTTGAAAAATTCCTATCGATCAAAGATCGTAAAAAAGAATTAGAAATATTTCGCTTGGCATGTGATGCGCCTAAGTTTATACATAATTGGACGCAAGATCTTCAGAATGCACTAGAACTAGAAAAGAATTCTGAACTTACTGCTAGAATCTCTCCATTGCTTACTCAATTAGAAGAACAGCAGCTTTATCTGGCGAGCTATGAAGGTAACGTAGTAAAAGAGCAAATGCTAAAAGAGATAGAAGAAGAATTAAAGAAGCTTGGGGAAGCCACGAATAAGACCTCTATTGGAAAGAAGATATTGGGCTTTCTCCGCAATGTTTTTAACTTGAAATGGGAGCTTCTGGATGGTGAGAGGCATATAGACTCACGAGAAAGGCCTAAAATAGTTGAGAAACCAGGATTTGATTTACGTAAAGCAAATGGTATTTTTGAAGAAGGTATCATGCATATTCATAGAGGTAGTGATGGAGAACAAATACTACCAGAGGTTGCTTTTAAACTTAGAGAAGTAGAAGGAACCTCTTTCGCTTCTCCGGCAGTAGCATCGGTTTATCTTCGCTTAAACCAATACAGAAAAACTGCAGGGTTTTTAAATCCAGAGGATATCGCTATCGCAATGAAAGCAACGGCTTATAAGAAAGAGGTATTAGAAGAAGGTGAAGAGCCTGGGTGGTATGGGTGTGGAGTGATTGATGCTGGAGCTGCTTTTACGTTATGTGAAAAAATTGCACAAGCCCGCTTGGCTTTTGCACGCGGAGAATATCTTTTAAGTGTTGATTATTGGATGAATATTTTTGATACTATAGCTCCACGTTATCCTTTACCTGCAAATTATTACTTTGAAATTCTTGAGGCATATAAAGCTACAGGACAGTACAAAAGAGCAGAAGGAAACAGTAAACCAGCTTTACTAAGAAACTTTCTCGAAAAAGTACTCACTTACTATCCAACTTATTATGCAACACACGCTCAAGATCGTCTAGAGGGAATTTTATTATACGAGCTGGGGGAATATGAAAAATGTAAAGCCAAGTTTAATAATATACTTGGAGAAATAAAGAGAAGTGGAAATAAGATAGACAATAGAGGTTTGGATGTTGCTATTTTCAATAAAGAAAGATGGATTGGAGTGCTACTTGAATCCAAAAAACAAATGAGCCTCTGGTTTGAGGGATTTTTAACATGTGAAAAAACTAGTGTAACAGAATACACAAAAAATGAAAAAACTACTTTTTTGACTTTGAGCTCAAGTATGGAAAAGTTTAGATATCGTATAACGATTCGTAATGGTGAGAAGTTATTGCAAAATCTACTTACGAACATTGAGCATGGGTTTACGCAATATGACTCCCTTGATCCTAACGGAAAGTGGCTTTTTCTTTACACCGCAAACGATATTTTAGGTTCAAATAGAATGGAATATTCTGTAAATTCTATAGTCGATTTACCTGCCGGAATGGCTCAACAGATCGAGGAATTAAAAGCGAGTTTAGGAAAAATGCCAGACCCCTGGAAGGTTATTATCCCAAATAAATATATAGAATAAGAGAAGTTAACGTTGCGGGGGGGGGGGCGCTACGATCCAATTGTTCCGAATGATTGGAACAATCTCTAATTTCCTCTATTTAGACTTTTGTGTTGAAGTATTATCAATTTTAGATTTGCCTCTTCGCCGAAATGAAAAGTAACTATCATAAAACAGCCTCAATTTTA
>JAJXTU010000127.1 GCA_021783475.1 bacterium | reverse complement strand
CGGGATCGAGGTAGGATCACCTACTCAAGCGATTGCCACAAGAAGCTTTTTGCCAACCGCACGTGCCGCTTTTTCTAGAGTAGATAAAGTAATAGAGGTGTTTTTAGCGTCAAGTAGCCGTTCTAATGCAGAACGAGAAGTTCCCATTTTTTTAGCCATACCTGTTTTGCTTAGATGTTTATCATGCATTGCTTTTTCAACTTGAACGGCAAGAATACGTTTGATTGCTACTAACTCGCTTTCTATTAATAAATCTTCTTCTGCTAAAAAATCATTTAAGCTACTGCCTATATGTTTGTTCATCTTATATATCCCCTTATACTCACTTTCTTAAAGACTTTTGCCTTTTTATCGCTAAATCGCGATCTGAATCAGGCGTTTGTTTGGTCTTTTTAATGAATGCGTGTAAAAGTACTAATTTACTTTCGTATTCACAGAAAAAAATACGTGCTATTCGCCTGCTTGGTAATGAAATTCTTACTTCAAATAAACCAGCTCCAAAACTTTTTACCAGCGGTTCAGCAATAACACCCCGTTTCCAGCCTAATTGTACCGTTTGTAAATCATCACCTATTATTTTACGTTCCTTACGATCTAAAACCTTTAACCATTCACGTACGGGTTCGTTCTCTGCTTCAGTACGATAAAAATAGATCGGTGTCATAAAATAAATAGCCTATTCTCTTAATAGTAAGTATAGTACCAAAAAAGGTACATATTTGCAAGAACTTTAAAAGCACACATACAATCAAAATAATGCATAGATGTATTTAAGTCTTTGATTTTAAAAGAGAAACTCCGGATTAAGAATTTTAAGTTAAAATCATAAGCCATTGTTATATAATCATTTTTATTCTGTTTTTTTCAACAAATCTTGATGTGCTATAAGTATAAGCCGGTTATCGTGTTACTACCCCTCATAAGCGGCAGTAAATAAAACCCTCCTTTTTTTAACGCTTTGAAAAGACAAGTAGAGGAGGGCAAAAAGCCCCTTTTTTTGGGTAATATACTCAGTCAATAAATCTATGTTAATATAATAAATAAAACGACGAGTATTTTAACCAAGAGGAGAGTCTCACCATGCTGATAGGTTATGCCCGCGTCTCAACTGATGACCAAAACCTAGATTTACAACAAGATGCCCTGCAAAAAGCGGGGTGTGAGCGGATCTATGAAGATAGGTTTACCGGTGCCAAGGCAGAGCGCCCAGGATTAAAGCGAACTTTAGCGGATGCACGCAAGGGTGATACCATAGTTGTATGGCGGTTGGATCGCCTTAGCCGATCTCTCAAAGATTTGATCGAGATAGTCGCCCTCCTGGAAACAAAAGGCACCGGCTTAAAAAGCCTGCAAGAATCCATCGATACCACGCAGAGTTCGGGGAGGTTAGTTTTTCATATCTTTGGGGCATTGGCAGAGTTTGAACGCAACTTAATACGAGAAAGGACGCAAGCTGGTCTTATCGCGGCACGTGCACGTGGGCGCAAAGGAGGTAGACCTAAAGCCCTGAACGAAGATAAGCAAGCACTGGCAGTAAAGCTCTATAATGAGAAAAAACACACCATAGAGCAGATTTGTAAAATGATGGGCATATCAAAGCCTACACTTTACAAGTACATTGCGGCTGATCAAACATAGCTTGTTTTTTGCCTGTAAAAAGTAAAGGATAAAATAAGCACAAAAATAGTGAGTCGAACGCATTCTCATGACTACAATATGCAATATAATTGTATTACAAAAAACGACTCAAATCTGAAATTTGCTCTGGACTCCAATCTTTATTACTGTCGCCCTTGAAATGCGATATTTTCTGAGGTTTTGTGCAAAATTGGTTGTTTTTACACAAAACCCCAGATCAGGGGCCAGTATTCGAGTTAGTTGAACTTCCACTGCTAGTATGGCTAGCAACTTGGCTAGATTGTAAACTGCTACTGGAGGCAACCTGGCCTTGTTGAGGTGATGATGATCGAGGAAGAAATGAAAGTGGGCTAACACTGGCTTGAAATGTTGTTCCAGAGACAGAATTAGAATGGGAAGAGTGGGAACTGCTACTGGAAACTTGGCGTTGTGATGATGGTTGTTGATGTGGAAGAGAAGGAGAAGGTGAACTATGCCTCATAGGCATACTTTGGCTAGATACATAAGTAGGTTGTAAATTTTGATGGCGATCATATACCATTATTGCTTTGCATCTATCATTTGGTGTCATTCGCAATAAATCTTGGTTTCCTATTTCTATTAATTGTCTTAAACAATTCAAGCCGATCTCAACAGCTCTTGCTCTAAATCTTTCTATCTGTTCCTGGTTTATTTTAGAGTTCCCTCCATGCACAATATTGCTTCTGCTAGCGTAAAGAGCATTTAACTCTTTAAAAAACGCTTCTTTATTTGGCGGATTCAAAAATTTTGTTATAGTTCCTGTAACTTTAAAAGTTGTTTCTGGTGTGCCACTAAAGAGAGATTCCCAAGCAATTAATGCATCAACAAAACCATCAATAGAATTATCCCTTTCATGTATTGCATAACTTAATCTATCAAGCGGGATTTTAACGTAATTTATATCATCTCCCATGGAATATAATCTATTATACCAATCTACAATTTTATCAATGTTTGCTTGGCCATCTATATTAGTAAATTTTCTTTGCATTATGCGTCTACTAGAAAAATTTCCACTGTCTATAAGAGGAAATCCAGATTCTATAAAACTGTCAACAAAAGCATAATCTTTTTCTACGCCGAAACAAATTGAAAATTTCAAAAATCCTAAACATTTTTCTATATATTGATTTAAATCTATTATTTTTTGATTTGCGGTAGTTGTGTAAAGAAGCGTAGCTACACTTTGTGCCGGCTGTTGTTTTATCATTACATCATAAAAAATTTCAATTATAGCGCCATGTATATTGTCATTTTGACCCATTGAAGCAGTAGAGCTTACATTCCGAGATGGATTTCGCAATGTCCTAATTGGTCTTATAATCCAATTATCAAATTGTATCGTATCTGCATCGGTGATACTGAGGCCCGGGGCACCTACAAAAATGGAAAAACATTGTTTTTGACCTTCTGCTAGATTTCTAAGTTTTGTTATTGTTATGTTTATTTCTTGTATAAAATTATCGAAGTCATATTTCATTTTATAACAACAATTTTGAAAACATTTAAAAATTATACCCTGTAATGAGATGGACACCTGTTTTATCAAATCTTGACTAGGCATTTTAATATTAAATGCATATGTAATAAAATCTTCACTTGAATTGGTTAGTTTGTTCAATACATCATGTTTAACAAGAGTAACAAATTGCTCCATTTCTTGTTTCGAAAACAACCGGCTAATCTGACTAATCAATGGAAATGATGATAAATCAAACATTGGTTTTATCAGGAGAAATGGATAAAATTTTAAGGCAATTTTGTACATGAATTCTAATAATGGATCGTTACTTTGAATATTTGGAATGTTTGCGCCACACAATGATCTACAATTAGAAAAAATATCTGGATATTGAACAATGTTAAATAAAAAACCATCTCCAAAA
>JAJXTU010000042.1:8116-15975 GCA_021783475.1 bacterium | reverse complement strand
AAGTATTTCCTGTAAGAAATGAAAGAGATCCTTATTTTAAAGGTTCTAGGCCAGAGCCCATTCCTCAATTACTTGGTCCTTTGTCATACGAGGTCTTTTCTAACTCTTTAAATCTGGGCACTGCCCTTGATGGCGATGGAGATAGGGTTGCGTCCTGTGATTCATCTGGCACTGTTTTTACTTCTCAGCAAACCTATGCCCTCTTACTCAATCACCTTGTTACAAACAGGAAGATGAAAGGTAAGGTTTTAAAGAATTTTGCTGTAAGCGTTTTGATAGATAAGCTTTCTAAATTATACGATATCGAGTTTGAAGTGTTGCCAATCGGATTCAAATATATTTGTTCAAAGATGATTAGTGAGAGCAATGTCTTAATGGGAGGCGAGGAAAGTGGCGGATTTGGTTTTCTTGGGCATATACCTGACAGAGATGGTTTTTTATCTTCGTTATATCTAATAGAATCAGTTGCTGTTACAAAGAAATCTTTAATGGATCAGCTAGATGAAATATACGATAAAGTTGGATGTTTTGAATATGATAGATATGATCTAAAATTAGAAACCTCAGTTGATGAAGTAAGAAGAAAAATAAAAGACCTTGTCGATAACCCGATGAAGAAAATTAACGACAAGTTGGTTATTAAAATTTCTACTATTGATGGGATAAAATATATATTAGAAGATGAAAGCTGGCTTTTAATAAGGCCATCTGGTACTGAGCCTTTAGTTAGAATTTACGCAGAAGGGACAAGCATCCATGAGGCTAAAGCTCTAACAAGATTTGGCAGAAGTCTTTTTCATTAAGTTAAAAGACTAAATAAAATTATCTATTTTAATGCTATAGCCTGGATGAATATTCCTGGGCTTTTCCTATAGCGATTGAAAATCGAGTCTTTTATGTAATTAGAAATTTTTTCTTCGAGTTTTTCTTCATTTTCTATTTTCTGGCTTTTTAAGAAAAATGAATAGATGGACGTTTCAATTTCCTTTTGGAGCATATTTTCTTGATTGCTTAATCCTGATATCTTGATCTTTGGGGATGATAATATCTTGAATTTCTCAGGGTCAAACAAAATTGAAATAAGCACCAACCCTTCTTCTGACAACTTCTTTCTTTCTAAAAAAGAAGTTTTATTGAATTCAATTATTTCTGGGCCACTTGTAATCATATTTTTCATTGGGATCTCATCAATTATTTTTACTTGACCCTCATTCAACTCTACTACCGTTCCATTTTTTGCTAAAATTACGTTTTCTTTTTTAAAATCAAGTGTAAGAGCTAAATCTAAAAAGTGTTTCATATGTCTATATTCACCGTGGAAAGGTAGCAAATTTTTTGGTTTTACTAAGTTTATGAGAAGTTTTATATCTTCTTTTGAACCGTGTCCAGATACGTGTACCTTGTAATTTGGTTCATATAAAATTTCTGCGCCCAATTTAAAAAGTTTGTTTATTGTCTTGTTTACAAGCGTTTCATTGCCTGGAATTGGTGAAGCTGAAATTATGACAGTGTCATTTGAAAATATCTTAACATCTTTGTGATTGTTATTTGCAATTCTAGTTAACACAGAGAGGGGCTCTCCCTGACTGCCTGTGGTTATTATTGTAGTTTTTTCTAAAGGATGAATTTTTAGTTCGTGTTGTTTTAGATGATACTCTTCCGGGAAAGAAAGATATCCCAACTCCTTTGCTATTGATACAGTGTTTATCATACTTTTGCCAAGTATGCAAAACTTTCTGTCAAAAGCAACTGATGCATTTATTGCTTGTTGTACCCTGTGGATGTTTGAAGCAAATGTCGTAAGTATTATCCTGCCGTTTACTTTTCTGAAGACATCGAAAAATTTTTCACCAACAATTTTCTCAGAAGGGGTAAAACCTTCCCTTTCAACGTTTGTGATATCAAGCATTAGTAAGTCTATACCTTTTGAGCTAATTGAGACCAGTTTTGAATATTCTGTTACTTTTTTATCTATTGGAGTCTGATCGAATTTGAAATCTCCAGAATGAATAATTGTTCCATGGGCAGTGTGAATTGCATAACCTACACCGTCGGGGATACTGTGATTAACGCGGAAGGATTCTACAAACATATCATCTACAAAAATAATTTCGCCTGAATTAATTTCATGAAAGACCATATCCTTTGAGGATATTTTGTAGTCTTTAAGTTTTGCTCTTACCATGCCAAGCGTTAGCTTGGTTCCATATATTGGCAAGTTCACTTTTTTCAGCAAAAAAGGAATAGCTCCTATGTGATCTTCGTGACCATGTGTAATAAAAAGAGCCTTTGCCTTGTCTTTTTTATCGATAACGTATTGGAAGTCTGCTATTAAAAGGGATGACCCAAAATTCGAGTCTGGAAACTTTATTCCACAATCAAGAACTATGAGTGCCTTGTCACTTTCGAATAGTGTCATATTTCTTCCAATTTCTTCAATTCCACCTAGTGGAATTATCTTGATAGGTGAGCTTTTTTTAGTAAAATTAAAAATATATATCCTCCTGATTAAATTTTAACTATTATGTTATAATAACTAAAAATAAGTTAATTTATTATAGCATTTTAATCTTGATTTAGAGTGGGTAAGCACCCACTCTTTGTGTTTTTAAAAAACCGAAGGGATGATATTCTTGAGGGCTAAAGATATAAAGGAAAAATTGATTAATATCGTTGAAAAAGTTTTACTTAATTTAGGCTTTGAAATGTATGATTTGGAGTACTTTAAACAGGGCAAAAGATGGGTTTTGAGGGTATTTATCGATAATATCGAAAGACCTATTTCTGTAAATGATTGTGAGGTTGTTTCAAAGGAGTTGAGCGCTATCTTAGATTATTACGATATAATCCCCGATAGTTTTTTGCTTGAAGTGTCTTCGCCTGGAATAGAAAGAAAATTAAAGAAAAATTCTGATTTTATAAGGTTCAAAGGTGAAGAGGTAGTAGTAAGTTTTTCAAAGTCAAGTCTTAACCCTATTATTGGTGTACTCGAGGGAATTGATGATGAAGGAGAATATATTTTTATTAATACAGGGAAATCTGAAGAAAAGATAAACCGAAATGATGTTAAAGAGGTAAGAATACATTTCAGGTTTAAGGGAGATAAATGATGAAAATAGATTTACACGTTCTTGAACAGTTAGAAAAGGAAAAAGGGATTACTATGTCTGCGATGATTTACGTTTTGGAGTCAGCCCTTTTGGCTTCATACAAGAAATATTATCCATCGAAGAATGTTTCGTTAAAAATAGATCCACACAGTGGAGATTTAGAAATTGTTGTTAAAAAGACGGTTGTTGAAAAGGTGAACAACCTTTTTGATGAGATAAGCCTTGCTCAGGCTCGTGAAATTGAACCACAAATCAACATAGGAGAGACATTAGATGTTTTGGTTGATCCTAAAAATTTTGGAAGAATTGCAGCTTTGACTGCAAAACAAGTTTGGCAACAAAAGATAAAAGAGGCTGAGAGAGATGCGGTATTTGAAGAATTTAAAGACAGAGTTTTTGGAGTTATATCTGGCAAGATTTTAAGGCAAGAAGGAAAGAATTGGTATGTTCAACTTGGAAGGGCTGAGGGTATATTACCTCAAAAAGAAACTGTATATCAGGATAAATACAGTGCCAATGAAAGATATGTATTTTACGTTTTGTCTGTGAAAAAGTTACAAAAAGATGTCGAAATAGTCTTATCAAGAAGTCACCCAAATTTAGTTAAAAGAATATTTGAGCTTGAATCTGCGGAAATTAGATCTGGAATAGTAGAAATAATATCTATAGCAAGAGATCCTGGCAGTAGATCTAAGATTTCTGTTCTTTCTAGAGATAGTCATATCGATCCACTTGGTGTTTGTTTGGGTCTAAGGAATGCCAGGATACAAAATGTTACAAAAGAGCTCAGAGGAGAAAAGATTGACGTAATTTTATACAATGACGATCCGAAAATTTATATTGCTAGCGCTCTTTCGCCAGCTAAAATTAAAAGAGTAGATATTTTGGATCAGGCTAAAAAGGAATCAAGAGTTTATGTAGATAAGTCTCAGCTTTCTTTGGCTATTGGGAGAGATGCCCAGAATGTTCGATTGGCGCATAAACTCACAGGTTACAAAATAGATATAAAAATAGAAGAATAGTCTTAAAATATATGTTGAAGGGATATAGAAAATGCATTTGTTGTGGCAGTTTCTTGCCTAAAGAACAAATGCTGAGGTTGGCAAGGACTAAAGCAGGGGAAGTTCTAATTGACATAAATAATAAAATTTATGGAAGAGGAAGCTACATTTGTTTTTCTTGTAATGATATTTCTAAATTTAAAAAGAGAAATGTCATTTCAAAGTCCCTTAAAACAAATGTTGATATAAAGTTTTATAATGAAATCGAGGAATGTTTAAAAAATTTATCAATTAAGATCAAGGAGGTGAGCGCTGATTGAAAAGAATATATGAACTTTCAAGAGAATTAGGCATTTCATCTAAAGAAATTATGGAAATATTATCAGGTTTGGGAGTTGTTGTAAAATCTTCCTTATCTTCAGTAGGTGAGGAGGAGGAATTTATGGTAAGAGCTGCTACAGAACCTGAAAAGCGGGCTGAAGTAAGCGAAGAAAGAAAAAAAGTTGAGGTTGAAAATAGAGATTTGGAAAAAGAAGATGTAACAAACATTACGGTAGTTGATGAACCAAAGGCTGTTTCCCAGGAGAAAGAAACTGTCCAAATAGAAAAGCCAATGCAAGAGGAAAAAAATATTTTATATATATCTGATGGTATGACTCCAAGAGAAATTGCACAAAAGATTAAAGTTAAAGAAAGCGACATCATAAGAAAGCTCATACAGCTTAAAACACTTGCTACTATAAATCAAGCATTAGGCATTAACCTAATTGAAAGCATAGCAAGGGAATTTGGTTATGAACCAGTAATAAAAGAAGAAGAATCTTTATCCTTTGTTGATGAGGATATTGAAAAAGAAGATGATTTGAAACCGAGACCTCCTATTGTTACAATTATGGGGCATGTAGATCATGGTAAAACTACCCTTTTAGATAAAATTCAGAAAACCAAGATTGCATCAAAAGAGTTTCGTGGAATAACACAAAAGATTGGTGCATATCAGGTAGAAATTGATGACAAGAAGATTACCTTTATTGATACACCAGGTCACGAAGCATTTACTGCTATGAGAGCAAGAGGTGCTAATGTAACAGATATAGTGATCCTGGTAGTAGCTGCTGATGATGGCGTAAAACCTCAAACAATTGAAGCCATACAGCATGCAAAGGCAGCAGGTGTTCAGATAATGGTTGCGATAAATAAAATTGATAAGCCTGGAGCGCAGCCAGAGAAAATAATGCAACAACTTACTGAGTACGATCTTGTTCCCGAAGAATGGGGTGGGAAGACTATATTTGTTAAGGTTTCTGCAAAATCTGGAGAAGGCATTGATGAACTTTTAGAGATGACTTTGCTATTGGCAGAAATGATGGAATATAAATCTAACCCAAAGGCTTTAGCCAGAGGTCTTGTACTTGAGGCAAAATTAGAGAAAAATAGAGGTCCTGTGGCATCTGTTCTTGTTCAAAAAGGGACTTTAAAAACGGGCGATTTTGTTTGCGTTGGCTCTGCTAGTGGCAGGGTGAGGGCACTGATTAACGATAGAGGCAAGAGGATAAAAGAAGCAGGACCATCAACCCCTGTTGAGATTTTGGGAATAAATTTAGTGCCAGAGGCCGGAGATAGTTTGTACGCTCTAAAAACCGATAAAGAAGCAAAAATGATGGCCGAGAAGATGTTGAATAAGAAAAAAGAGTTACAAATTCAAAGGATGAAGAAACCAACCCTTTCTTGTTTTGTGCAGGGAGGAGATCTGTCTGAAATTAAAGAATTGAAGCTTATATTAAAGGCTGATTCTCAGGGCTCACTGGAGGCAGTTCTTAGTTCTTTGTCAAAAATTAAAGAAGATAACGTAACTATAAATATTCTTTCATCTGGCACAGGCGGTATTTCTGAGTCAGATGTAATGCTTGCTTCTGCCTCACAGGCTATTATAATTGGTTTTAATGTAAGACCTTCCAATACAGCTTTCAAGCTTGCTACAGAAGAGGCAATTGACGTAAGAACTTATAGGGTTATATACGACCTTATAGAAGATGTTTCAAAAGCGATTAAGGGTCTTTTGCCGCCAAAGTATGAGGAAACGATTCTTGGTAGGGTTGAGGTAAGACAAACCTTTAAAGTCCCAAAGATTGGCCTTATTGCAGGGTGTTATGTTATAGACGGTAAAGTTACAAGAGATTCAAAAGTAAGAGTTTTGAGGGATAATGTTATTATTCATGAAGGCGAGCTCTCATCGCTTAAGAGATTTAAGGATGACGTGAAGGAAGTTAATCAGGGATATGAGTGTGGAATTTCGATAAAAGACTTTCATGATGTTAAAGAAAATGATATTTTTGAAATATATAAAATGGTAGAGATAGCTTGTTAAATATCTTTGAATCATTTTTTAAGGTTGAACTGAGCATATCGCTTTAGTTTAATAAAATTATTTATAACAATTCTAACAATGTTTATGTTTAAAATAAATATAAATTTTTAATTGATATGGTAAGAGCAGGCTTAATTATTTTTAAATTTTATTTTCCATATATTGTTAGCATAAAAGAACATAGAAAGATTATGCTAACCATTATTTCAGATATAAAAAGACACAATATAAGCGTAGTTGAAGTTTTAAGTGATAATATTAGATCAAGCTCTCTGTGTCTCTCTTTGGTAAGGGAAAACGAAAATGATATACGCAAACTTTATGATTTTTATATTAATTTTTTTCTCGATAGGTCTGATATAAGCCTTATTTCTTATAATATTGAAATATATTAGACTATTTTGATTTTATAAGTTTCTTGTCTTCAGTCTTAACTTTTACAGGAGGTAATAAAATGAATGTAAAGATAGAGAGATTGAGAGAAACCGTTAAAAAAGAACTTGCTGTTTTGATATATGAATTGAAGGATTCAAGGATTAAAGGTTTAGTTTCAATTATGGAAGTAGATATGTCAAATGATCTTAAAAATGTTAAAGTTTGGGTGAGCATATACGGAGATGAAAAATCAAAAGAAGAAACTTTGAAGGGTCTTGCTTCTGCTTCAAGGTTTTTAAGAGGTGAGCTGACTAGAAGGATTGGCTTGAAATACGCTCCGCAAATTCTTTTTGCAATTGATAACTCTCTTGAGAGAGGCGGCAAGATATTTGAGATTCTCAAGAAAATTGACAATGAAGAGGGTGAACCGGACTGAGTAATATACCAGAAAGAATATTAAAATTTCTAGATAGTTATAATTCTTTTGATATATACACACATCTTGAGCCTGATGGAGATGCTATAGGATCTAGCCTTGCGATGTATTTTTTCTTGAAATCAATTGGCAAAGATGTAAGGTTTATAAAGCCTTATAAAACTCCAAACAGCGTATTGGGCTTTCCAGGGATGGAAAATACTTATTCTCTTGATAAATTTGACCCATCAAGGGTTGCTATCTTGCTTGATGCATCTTCTTTAAAGAGAATTGGCAAGCCCTATGAAGAACTTTTTTCTAAGTACGAGCACTCTTTCATTGTTGATCATCATCATGGTCCATATTTTGACTCTGATATTTATGTGGACACTACAGCTAGTGCTACTGCGGTTTTGGTTTTTGATGTTATGGAGAAGATGAATTACAGGGTAAGTAATGTTGTTGCCACTTATTTATACCTGGCTTTGCACTATGATACAGGTGGTTTTTATTATACGAATACTAACAAAAAATGTTTGCAAACTGCTGGAAAGTTAATCGAATTGGGTGCAGATATGAATATTGTTATG
>JAJXTU010000042.1:0-8106 GCA_021783475.1 bacterium | reverse complement strand
CATAGCAAAAACGGGTTTTCTGTTATCTAGATTAAAGGCTTCTGGTGGAATTTCTTGGTTGCCTATCTCGTATAATGATTATGTAGAATTTTCATTAGAACCCGATGTCACAAAAGGTTTAATTGAGTGGCTAAGGAGGATAAAAGATTGCAAGGTTTCTATCGTCTTCAGAGAAGATCAACCTGGTAAAGTAAAAATGAGTTTTAGAGGTAAAAACACAGGGAAACTTCACCTTATTGCAGAGCATTTTGGTGGAGGAGGTCATCCAGAGGCGTCTGGTGCTATTATTGAAGGGAATTTTGATGAAATTGTAGATTTAGTTTTACTTTATACGAAAAAAGAGGTATTTGGCGATTAACGGTTTTTTAAATATATTCAAGGATAGGTCGAGAAGTTCTTTTGAAATAGTTGATACAGTAAAAAAAATGTTTAAAGACATTCTGGGCATTGATATAAAAGTTGGGCACTTAGGAACCTTAGATCCTTGTGCAGTTGGCGTTTTGCCAATGGCAATAGGTAAAGCTACCAGACTTTGTGAGTTTATGGAAAATAATGATAAAAAATATCTTTTTGAATTAACTTTAGGGATCAAGACGACTACAGGAGATCAGGAGGGCGAGGTTTTAGATACTCAAACCCCACCTATTTTTTCTGATGATAAGGTAATATCTGTTTGCTCTGAATTTATTGGGCATTATAAACAAAAAATACCTTCGTATTCTGCGGCTAAGATTGATGGTAAAAGATTTTATGAACTTGCAAGGGCGAACCAAGCTGTTCCAGAGAGATACAAGGATGTAGATATTAAAAGTCTTCAGTATATAAGGCGTGATAAAAATTCTTTTTGGTTTGAAGTTGTGTGCTCTTTTGGGACATATGTTAGATCTCTTTGTGAGGACATTGCATCAAGTTTGGGGACTATTGGGACGATGACTTACCTGCTAAGAGAGGCATCAGGGAGTTTCTTTCTTAAAGATAGCCTCAGCCTTGAAAATTTGGAATATTTAATTTCAAAAAAGGAATATTTTAAGATTTTGACTTCTGTAAATAAAATGCTTTCACATATACCTGTCGTAATTTTAAACTATGATAATTCAAGAAAGTTTGTGAATGGCGGTGAAATTTGGATTAATAAGGATTTTGAAAATTTGGATATTTTAAGAATATTTTGTACTTCTGGTACATTTTTGGGTTTAGCTGAAAAGCATAATGGAAGCAAAAAAATTTGGAAACCTAATAAGGTGATAGTTATATGATAAGGGGAATTTATAGAAAAGAAGATAAAAAAGGATCAAGATTTTTAACTATTGGTACTTTTGATGGAGTGCACCTTGGTCATCAGAAGTTATTTAGCCAACTTAAAAAAATGAAAAAAAATGATGATGACGTAGTTAGCGTTGTAACCTTCGAACCCCACCCACGAATATTTTTCAAAAGTATGGAAAATTTATCTTTAATTACTATTATTGAAGAGAGAGTAAGACTTTTACTAGAACATGTGGATGAGGTAATAGTTCTGAAATTTGATGAATCTTTATCCAAGCTTTCTCCAGAAGAATTTATTAGCTTTCTTTGTAGTAATTTCAAAATTGATACGATCATAGAAGGTGAAAATTTTCATTTTGGCCACGGAAAGGGCGGAAACGTTAATCTTTTAAAAACTTTGGGAAAACAATTTGGGTTTAGCGTAGATATTTCAGACCTATATATTTTTGATGGGTTGCCAATTTCAAGTTCTAGGATTAGAAGGCAAATCATATCAGGTAAAATTGAAGAAGCAAATAAACTTCTGGGCTGGAATTTTTTTATTTCTGGAGAAGTAGTTCACGGAGATCGCATAGGTACATTTTTGGGCTTTCCAACTGCAAATCTTAGATTGCCTGACTATAAGATAATACCCCAATCCGGAGTTTATTCGACCGATGTTGAGGTATCTGGAAAAAAATATTTAGGAGCCTTAAATATTGGAGTCAAGCCGACCATTGGTGGAAAAAAGAGGACTGTCGAAGTACACCTGATTGATTTTGATGGAAATCTTTATCAGGAAGTTGTTACTGTCAATTTTAAATTTAAAATTCGAGATGAGGTCAAGTTTGATTCTATTGCTGCTCTTAAAAAACAAATTAAATTAGATATAGAGAAAATTATAGATATAAGCCATAATGGAAATGAATAAAGGCAGTTCACCAGTGTTACATATTTTTTATTGTTTTATAAGATCTGGCCTTAACTTCATGGCTTCATTAAGAAAAATATGATTTACTTGGGGTTTCCTTTTTTTACTATAGCATTGAAGAAGAATTCTTATGCACATTTTAGGAGCATTTGTAACATTAGCTTCTACAGTCCCGAATATAGGGGTTTCAGGAAATCTTATTCTAAGGAATTTTCCAGCAAATTCAGAATGAATATCCTGGGTTACTGAGATAATAAAATTTACGATGTCCTCTTCTTCTATACTGTTTTCTTCAACCATCTTGTTTGCAAGTTCAATAGTTTTTTCCATTATCTCATTGGGCTCATCTTTTGATAGAGTAGTGGCTCCTCTAATTGCTAATAATCTTAAGTTTTCTTTGTCCTCTTTCATTTTTCCTCCCATTTCCCATAGTTTTTTATTATGATAATTTAAAATATATTATTTTGTCTTATAATAAAGTATCATAAAAATTTGGAGATGATAAAGTTGAGTGCAATTATCTTAAATGGTAAGGACGTTGCTAGTCAATGGGAACAAAAAAACAGATTGAGAGTTCAGCAACTTAAAAACAAAGGCGTTAACGTTTGTCTTGCTGTAGCAAGATTTAACGATGATGAGGGATCAAAGGTTTATGTTAAGAAAAAGGTAGCTATGTGCGAAAAATTGGGAATAAGGCCTATTCTATTAGAAGAAGAAGGTTTAGATCAAATACAGATACAAAATAGAGTTTCTAATTTAAATCAGGATAAAGAAGTAAGCGGGATAATAGTCCAACTCCCATTGCCAAAAGGCATTGATAAGGAGAAGGTTTTGTCCTTAGTAAGTCCAGAAAAAGATGTTGATGGTCTAAATGTTTTTTCATGCGGCTTGTTATATAAAAATTTGCCCGGTTTGAGGCCCTGCACCCCTAGTGGAATAATTCACCTATTAAAAGAATATAAGATAGACATGGTTGGCAAGAAGGCCGTGATCCTTGGGAGGAGTCAGCTTGTAGGACTTCCAATTTTCCTAATGCTTTTGCATGAGAATGTAACTCCAACGATTGTTCACTCGAAAACAAATGATTTAAAAGCTGTTTGTAAAGATGCAGATATACTAATTGTTGCCACTGGAAGAGCAAAAATGGTCAACAGAGAATATGTGAAAAAAGGCGCAGTTGTGGTAGATGTGGGCATATCCAGATTGGAAGGCAAGATTGTGGGAGATGTGGACTTCGATGATGTAGTAGACGTGGCGGGCTACCTTACTCCTGTTCCAGGAGGAGTGGGACCTCTTACTATAATGTCTTTAATGGAAAATGTTATTCAGGCAGCATCTGTTCAAGCAGGTATAAAATATGACATTGTTTAGAAAAGATCTTTTAAAGGTTGAACCGTATAGACCAGTAGAGGTAGATGACGCTATAAGGCTTGATAGAAATGAAAGTCCTTTTAATTTACCCTTACAAATAAAAGAAGAAATGGTTAGCACCTTTTCCAATCTGCGGCTTAATCAATATCCAGATGCATGGTGTGGCTCTGTCAAAGAAGCTTTTGCAGGCTATGTCGGCAAGATCAGTTCTGAAGAGGTTACCGTAGGAAATGGTTGTGATGAGGTAATACAAAACGTTATTATGGCTTTTGCTTTAGGTAATGGACCAGTTCTCTCTTTTTGGCCTACATTCCCTACTTATCGGATAGCATCGAGAAATTTAGGGCTCGAATATATTGAAATACCCTTAAATGAAGACTTTACTTTGCCCTTAGAGAAAACAATAGATTTTATAAAAGAGAAAAAGCCATCTATAGTTATTTTATGCAATCCAAATAACCCTACAGGAAACTGCTTTCCGAGTGAGGATATAGAAGAAATAATTAATAGCACGGATGGAATTATATTGATTGATGAAGTGTATTGTGAGTTTAGTAAAAAGAGTTTTGTCGACAAATTTAGATCTTATCCAAATGTTTTAATATTGAGAACCCTATCAAAAGCTTTTTCGGGTGCTGGAATAAGGATGGGCTTTGCTTTTGGAAACAAGTCGCTAATTGATGAGGTTGAAAAGGTTAGATTGCCATATTTGTTGTCTCATTTTTCTCAGATAGCTGGAAATATTATTCTAAAGAATAGCAATTTATTTATTCCAAATATTGAGGCTATTAACGTTGAAATAAAGAGAATTTATGAGGGCTTAGTAGAGATGGGTATTCAAGTATATCCAACTGAAGCCAACTTTTTATTGGCAAATTTTAACAAGCCAACTAAAAATATAGTTGATAGGCTTAAAGAGAGAAAAATTTTAGTTAGATATTTTCCATATTTGCCTAATCATATAAGAATTTCAGCAGGATTTAAATCAGATACTGATGTTTTATTAAAGGAGCTGGGTAAAATAATAAATGAGTAACTTTATAGTTTTTGATATAGACGGAGTCCTAATACAGACCAATGGCTCTTTTGTTCAATCTACAATTAAAACTTTTGAGTTTGTTAGGACGATGTATAATAAACCTGCAAAATGTAATATTGACCATATAAGTTTTTTAAAGTCATTAGGTGGGTTTAATAACGATTGGGACTTAACCTTTGCTCTTTTAACGATTAGTTGGGATTACGAAAATTTTGATGATAATGACCTTTTGGCAATTCTAAAAAATCATTTTAAGAAAGATAATATATTACCAAAGATAGAAATAACTTTTGAGTTTGTTAAGAGAATATTTCAAGAATACTATTTGGGCGAGAAACTTTTTTTTGAGATGTATGGAGAGAAGCCAAAGTTTGTTTTATGTAAAGGGTTTATTTATCAAGAAAAGCCAGTAATAAATTTTTGTAATTACTCGTTAAACTTAGAAAATATAGGAATTTATTCTGGCAGGTGTTTTAAAGAAGCTGAGGTGGCTTTGAGAGCAGTTAACTTGATGCCATTGAAAGAATTTTATTTTACTGATGATAGCGGTTTTAAGAAACCCGATCCTACCCCTCTAGAAAAGATGTTTATAATAAATAATTGTTCAAAAATGATTTACGTGGGAGATACTCTTGACGATCTTGAATTGGTTAAGAGAGCGCGCGAAAATGATCTGCCTGTAGAATTCATTGGAGTTGAAACTGGCACTTACTCAAACCAGCTTTTTGAAAGCGTGAAAAACCTTTCCTTTGCCAAAATGTTTCAGGATGTAAAAGTATATTTAGATAGTATTACTTAAAGTATCTGATATGCTAAGAAATTAGTAGGAGCTATTCAAGATGGGTTTGATTTTAGAATATATAATTATTTGTTTAACAAACAAGAGAGAGGTAGGTCTTTTGGATGGGTGATGAAAAAGATGTGGAAAAAATAGTCAGGGCCTCAAGCGTAAAAAGGAAAACTAATGAAACCGATATCGAATTGGAGATAAATTTAGATGGTATTGGTGATAGCTCAATTCAGACGGGCATTGGTTTTTTCGATCACATGCTTAGCACTCTTTCAAGACACTCTAATATCGATATGAAGCTAAAATGTAATGGAGACTTGTTTGTCGATTACCATCATAGCGTTGAAGATGTGGGGATTGTTATTGGAGAGGCGATTTTGAAAGCTTTAGGAAATAAAGCTGGCATAAAAAGATTTTCTGATAAGATTTTGCCAATGGATGATGCTTTGGTCTTGTGTGCTATTGATATTTCTGGGAGATCTTATTTTTCCTATGACGTTGATTTTGAATGTGAAATGATTGGGAAGTTCAATACAGAGCTTGTTGAAGTTTTCTTTAATTCTCTTGCAATGAATTTAAAAATTAATCTTCATTTAAAAAAATTATCTGGCTTTAATGGCCATCATATTGCAGAGGCTTGTTTTAAATCGTTTGCTCTGTGCCTAAAAGATGCTCTGTCGTTAACGAATTCTGACTCTATTCCTTCTGTTAAGGGGTGCATCTAATGATAGGGGTATTGTGCTATAAAGGCGGAGGCAACTTAGGCAGTGTGTTTAAGGCAATAAAATATCTTGGATACGATTTTAAAGAGGTTTGGAACTCTGAAGAGCTAAAAAAGGTAGATGCTATAATCTTTCCTGGACAGGGTTCTTTTGCGCAGGCATATAGGTCTCTTAAAGAGGTGAATCTATGGGATCCCCTCAAGGAATTTATATCAGAAAACAAACCCTTTTTCGGAATTTGCTTAGGGTTGCAATTGCTTTTTGACTATTCCGATGAGTATGGCTTTACTGAAGGCTTAAAGATTATTTCTGGTAAGGTTGTGGAGTTTGGCCCAGAATTTATAAAGCCGCATTTGGGTTGGAATCAGGTTTTCAACACTGCAGAATTCAGATTTTTTGAAGATATTCCTGATGCCTCTTCTTTTTATTTTGTTCACTCATATTATCCTGAAGTTCTCGATCTCTCTTGTAAAAAGGCTTTCTCTGAGTATGACGATAAGAAGTTTGCATGTGTTATTGAAAAAGATAATGTGTTTGCATGTCAATTTCATCCCGAGAAAAGTGGTCGTTGGGGGTTGAAACTTTTGGATAATTTTTTGAGATCTACAAAGTTTTAAGATAATTTGTAGATTGATTATAAAAGACTGTACCAAGGTTTACCAATGATTTTTATATACATAACGTGCACGCAGCGAAAATATAAATTACTAAATGTTTTGGAAAATTTAAAGGCGTTATTATAATATTTTTTGACATACAGTGTTGAGAAATGTGATGAGGAGGATTAATGTTTGAAATAGTGCCTGCAATTGACATATATCATGATAAAGTGGTCAGGCTTTATCAGGGTGATTTTGATAAGGTAAAGGTATATGGAGACGCTGAAGAATATCTTGATAAGCTAAAGTCTTCTGGAATAGGTTTTGTTCATATAATTGATCTGGAGGCCTCTAAAATTGGCAGATTTACTGCCTTTAACGTTCTGGAAATGGCTAAATCAAAAGGTTTTGTTGTTCAATGGGGAGGAGGGGTAAGAAAATACGAAGACGTTAAGAATTTGGTAAAGTTGGGAGCAGATAGAATTATCATTGGTACGGTTGCGTTTACTGATGAAGAGACTCTTGAAGCAATTTTAAGAGATTTTGGAAACAAAATTCTAATTTCTTTAGATTTCAGAGATGCGAAACTTTGTTTTCATGGATGGACTTCTTCAATTTCTATAGAATTAAAAGATCTGCAAAATAAGTTTGTTAATAGAAATAATCTGGGTTTTTTGGTTACAGACATAAATAGAGACGGAACCCTTTCTAACCCCTCAGTGGAGCTATTTGAGAGCATTAGAAATATATTCCCAAAACATAATCTGATTGGCGCTGGCGGCATATCCAAGAAAGAACACGTTCAAACCCTTGAGGATATAGGTTTTAACGGTGCTGTAATAGGTAAAGCATGGATGGAAGGTCATATAAAATTTTTTGACGGAAAGGTAGTTTAACTATGTGTGGTATATTTGGAATTCTTTGTCCAGCTAAGAGAGATGTAGCAAAGCATACATATTTTGCGTTGTACTCTCTTCAGCATAGAGGACAGGAAAGTTGCGGAATAGCTGCAACTGATGGTACAAGTATGATGATACAACGTTCTATGGGTTTGGTATCATCTGCATTTTCGGAAAGAGAGCTTCAAGAGCTATATGGTTATGCTGCACTTGGTCACGTTAGATACTCTACTACTGGAAGACCAAATATAGAAAATGCTCAACCGCTGAAAATGAGATATAAGGGCGGGACATTTGCTTTGGCTCATAACGGAAACATTGTAAATATCAAAGAGCTAAGGGAAGAAGTTTCTAATATGGGCATCTCACCGTACACGTCTTCTTATACAGAGCTTATGGGTCACATAATAGCAAACAACTTTAAAAGTGATTTTAAATCGACCCTTGCCGACGTGTGCAACAGGTTTATCGGAGCATACTCTTTGGTATTTTTGACTGAAGAAGAGATAT
>JAJXTU010000002.1 GCA_021783475.1 bacterium | reverse complement strand
CTCCAAATTTGTTTTTTTTACTTAAACTTTGATTAAGAGTGAAGAACTCCAAGTTCAAGCTAAGATGAAGTCGCCATCGACGTTTATTGATCTTAGCAAATATCTGCCCCTAAAAGGCTATTTATATTATATATGAGATCTTATGCTATTTGTCAAGTGTTTTGCATTATATGTAAATAGTATAACCATTGTAATACTGGCTATAATAGCACTGTGTAACTTATTGAATAAATACATATCTCGTTACGATAAGATTTTATGAAAAGAGACAAATAAAAAATTAATGCTGCACTACGACATCATTAGTAATTCTGCCCGAATTAAGATATATAATTCTGTCACCAATGCGATTAGCCTCTTCTTTATCGTGTGTAACTAAAATGAACAATATGTTGAAGCTCTCTTGAAAATTTCTAATTTCTTCTCCAAGTCTAACACGCGTTTCCGAGTCAAGTGCAGACAATGGCTCGTCTAATAATATGGCATTTGGTTCTGTCATAAGAGCCCTTGCAAGAGCTACCCTTTGCCTCTCTCCACCAGATATCAGCAATGGAAATGAGTCTTTTAATTGGGTTATATTAAATTTAGACATCAGCTCTTGAGCCCTTAAATGATCAACCTTGTTCTTCTTTGAACCATAAAGAATGTTATTGTATACACTAAGATGTGGAAAAAGAGCATAGTCTTGAAACATCATACTAAATTTTCTTTTCTGGGGAGAAATAAAAATCCCTTTATCTGTATCTGCAAAAGCAGTCTCTTTAAAAACAATACTTCCTTTGTGAAGCTTTCTTAGACCAGACAAAAGTTTAAGGGTTGTAGTTTTTCCGCAGCCAGATGGACCAAACAAAACTAAGACTTGATTTTCTGCTTCAAAGCATATTTGCAAATCAAAATTAGAAAGTTTTTGAAATATGTTAACTTTTAGCATTTTCTAACCCCTTATAAGAAGCTTTTTTTCTAGATATTTTGTTTGAAATAAATATTAAGATCAAATTTATTAAGCAAATGATGGCCACATAAAAAAGGGCCTCGTGCATTTGGCCATTTTCTGTTGCAAAAAAAATCTGAATAGGAATGGTATTTGTAACGCCAGGAATATCACCCGCTACCATTATAGTCGCTCCAAATTCTCCTAATGCCCTTGCAAAAGCAATGATAAACCCAGAAATTAAGCCACGAGATGAAAGAGGAACGGTAATTGTAAAGAATATTTTCCAATTACCGGCACCTAAAGTCTTAGCTGCGTCTTTTAGATTGTCATCTACTTCTTCAAAAGCTGATCTTGCGCTTTTATACATTAAAGGAAAAGATACTATAAAGGATGCTATTGCTGCTGCATAAATAGTAAAGACAATTGAAATGCCAAAAGTATTTTTTAAAAAAATGCCAAGAGGTCCATATTTTCCAAATAAGACAAGCAAAATAAATCCCACAACAACAGGCGGCACCACTAATGGCAGGACAAACAGTCCATCTAGCACATCTTTACCTTTAAAATTATTCTCTGACATAAATTTTGCAACTAAAATGCCAAATATTACAAGAAAGATAGAAGACATTAGCGACGCCTCTAAAGAAAGCCATATTGGGGTATAGTCTATACTGTTCATACTATTTTAATATGTGCTCTTTAATTTTCGCTTGAAGTCTTAGGAGGCAAAAAGCCATATCCACTAAGAATCTTTTGTGAGTCCTTGTCTAACAGGTATTTCATAAATTCTGTGGAAATATCTTGATTTTTTGACGAATTAATAATAGCTGCATAATATTCGATCGGTTTATGATTTAGATCGGGAATCGTACTTGCAATTTCCACATCTTTAACAATCGCTGCATCAGTCCTATATACAAAACCAGCATCAACGTTTGAAGTGTTTACATAATCAAGAACCTGCCTAACATCCTTTGCATAAATAAATTTATCTTTAAGCTCGTTAAACAATCCTACTTTTTCCATGCTTTCTTTGGCATAAACACCAGCTGGCACACTTGGGACTGCACCAATAGCTATACGCTTAACGTCCTCCCTCTTCAAATCATCAACGCCCTTTATGTTCAACGGATTGCCCTTTGGAACTATTAAAACAAGTATGTTCTTAGCAAAAACTTCTGATTTAGATGGATCTATTAATTTTTCAGACTCTAAGGTTTGTAGATCTTTTAAAGAAACAGGAAGGAACAGATCTACCTTGGCTCCCTGCTCTATTTGTTGTCTCAAAGCACCAGATGCACCATAGTTAACCCTAACTAAAACATTGGGATAAGTTTTTTCAAAATTTGCAACAATCTTATTCAAAGATTCGGTAAGACTTGCTGCTGCTGAAATGGTAATGGTTGTTTGTTTAGAGTTAGTGGATTTACTAGACGAACAGCCTGAAATCAAAAACACAGAAGAAACGACAATCAAACAAGCAAAGCATACAATAACAATCTTTTTCATAATTATTTCCTCCTTTTCATATGTGAAGGTGTGTTCGTTTCCAAACATACCCCGTGGGCTTAATAAAGCCCAGGTTATATATCCATGACAAACGTTTTAGGATATATAACTCGGAGAATCCTCGAACTTTGGACTCCAAGTCCGTCGCTCTGCTCAGCTAAGCTACGGGCGCGCAGGATGTGGGCGATGAAATCTCACCCGCAAACTTCAAATTTTTTACTCAAACTTTGATATGAGTGAAGAACTCCAAGCTCAAGCTAAGATGAAGTCGCCATCGACGTTTATTTAACTTAGCAAACCCTCTTAAAGGCTGTTTATATTATATATGAGAAAACAAACTATTTGTCAAGGACTAATAGAGGTTAAATAATGATTATAAAAAATGCAAATATTCTTTGACTTACTATTTTTTGAGTTAATTTCATTTTTAACATATAATTAATAAAATAAAGTTAATTAATCTTATCACTAATTAAATTTGACATTATTTTATAATTACCCATATAATAAAGTCATCAAATTCTGTTTGGGGAGGTTTTTGTGGAAAGCACTTTAAGAAATCACTTAAAAGGCAAGATTGTTGAAATTGTTAAGGGTGATGTGGTATCTGAAGTAAACGTAGAAACCACTGCTGGAATTATAGCTTCTATAGTCACTACCAGAAGCGTGGAAAAACTTATGCTAAAAGTTGGAGACGAGGTAAATGCATTAATAAAAGCAACTAATGTGAGTATAGAAAAGCCATAAAATTAGCTTTTTTCATTTAATTTTATAATAGTTGGCTGTCTACCTCTCAAAAATAGCAAGTGTTTCAGTGTGAACGGTGTTTGGATAAAAATCAAAACCGTAAATCTTTTTTAAATCATATTTCTGCAACAAATATGACATATCTCTGCCAAGGGTTATGGGATTGCAGGAAAGATAAATAATTTTTTTTGGTAGAACTCTCAATATTTTTTCTAATAGTATTTTTTCAGCTCCAGCCCTTGGAGGGTCAAGGATAACAACGTCAGCTTCTTTCAAAATATCTTCACCAACTTTTTCAGAGTTAGAGAGAATTGACATCACATTTTTTGCACCAAGCGCTTCTATATTCTTAATTGAATAAAGGTGTGAATTTCTAAAAGACTCTATTAAAATTATTTTACTTGCTAAATCTCTGAGGCTAAACCCTATAGATCCAACTCCAGAATATAAATCTACTATCTTTCCCGTATTATTAATCTCACTTCTAATAATTTCTAACACCTTAGAAAATAGCTCAATGTTGTTTTGGAAGAAACAATCATAACCATACTTTATCTGAGTGCCCAAAAGATCTTGTTCTATAAACTCCTGACCATATATTTTTTTATTATTCCCGTCAATCACAACAAGACCAACTAAATTTTCAATTTTGGGTAAAATAATTTTATCAATCTTATAATTTAAATAAATTATTCCCAATACTTCGCCATTTACCCCTTTTCTAAAAACAATCCTGTCAAGAGCCTTTCTGTCTATATTTAAAGAATTAATGAAATCTAAAAATTTATATGCAAGGCGATTTACCATATCGTCTATCAGAGCACATCCGTATTCAAGAGGCACAAGATTTTTTGTCCCTCTCTTATAAAAGGCATATTTTAAATTAGGACCGCTATCATCTAACTTATATTCAATCTTTGTTCTGTATCCATATATATCACTTGCTTTATAAAACGAATCAAGTCTTAAGTCTTTTTTTACAGTTTGAAATATTGCATCTTCAGTTATATTTTTTTTCAAATCAACCTGGTAGCCATAGCTTATAGTCTGCCAGGGTGAACAGTTAAGATAATGTGTTTCTTTCGGGGAGACTCTAAATATAGATGGTTCAATTATATTGACGAGTTCTGCTTCAATATAGTCTTTCTTTTCTTTAACGAAATTAACTTCAGCAATTTCTTCAGGCAAAACTCCATAGCAGAATACGACTTTGCCAGATGTTTTTCCAAGAGTCTTACCAGAACAAACTATCTTTTCAAATTTTATAGGTACCATATTCATTATTTTTTAACTGTCGCTATAACCTTGAGCTTTACATTTGGATCAAGCTCTTCAAATGACAAAATTGGTATTTTCGGCAGGGCTCTTAATGTGAGGGTTCTGATATGAGGTCTTATTCTTGATGTCGTCAAAACTACGAATCTCTTGCCCTGAGACAGGGCTTCCTGCACTGATGCTGTGATATTGTTTACGATAGTCTGTGCAAATTGATTGTCCAAAACTTTATTTTCAGTCAAACTAGAATTAATCTCGCTCTCAAGATTAGCGTCTATTACGATTGCGCTTATTTCTCCAGGAGAGTCTTCATAAATCTGAGTAATTGATTTTCCTATCCTTTTTCTAACAGCCTCAGTGAGCGTGGCCACGTCCCTCAATTGCCTAGCATTATCAGCAAGGGCTTCAAAAATTGTCACCATATCTCTGATAGAAATGCCTTCGCTTAAGAGGGCGTGCAAGACCTTCTGGACATCTCCAATTGAGAGCAATTCGGGCACAACCTCTTCAACCAACACGGGGTGAGTTGCTTTTAGAGAATCAATAAGAGTTGACGTCTCTTGTCTGCCAAGTATCAGAACAGCATTGGATTTTATGACTTCTGTCATATGGGTCACAATGACAGAAGATGGGTCTACTACAGTATAACTTGATAATTCAGCAACTTCTTTTTGTTCTAAGTCTATCCAAACTGCGTTAAGGCCGAAAACTGGTTCTTTAACCTTTATTCCGCTTATTGTAACCTCTTGCCCAGCCGGAGGCATGGCAAGCAGTTTATTTGGATATGCATCTCCAACGGCGACTATATTTCCCCTGATTTTTACCTGGTATCTGGTAGAATTAAGTTGTAAGTTGTCTCTTACTCTGATTGGTGGGACTATAAAGCCCATTTCCTCTGAGAGCTTTCTCCTGGTGAGGGCCAGTCTGTGGAGTATTCCCTCCCCTCTACTCACATCGGCCAGTTGCACCAAAGAATATCCCATTTCAAGCTCCAGTGTTTCAACTTTGAGAATTGAAGGATCAATTTCTACAGGTGGAAGAACTACTGGAATTTCAGCTTGAGATTCCTCTTCAGAGATCACCTCTTCTTTGCCTTTCTTTACAAGAAGATACCCAGCAAAACCAAAAGCAGCAGCAAGAATGAAAAATGGGAGCTTTGGCAAACCAGGAATCAGTCCCATAATTAACATTATCAAGGCAGCAAAAAGTATTGCAGAGGGCTGAGCCACCATCTGAGTAAAGGTGTCTGAGCCAAGTCCTCCTTTACTCGATGCCCTTGTTATAATTATGCCAGTAGAAGTGGACAGAAGAAGTGCTGGAATTTGAGAGACAAGACCTTCTCCGACCGTTAGAAGCGTATATGTACTTAAGGCCTGTCCGATATCCATATTGTGTTGTACTATACCAATGATAAAACCGCCTATTATGTTAATAAACATTATTACAATGGCAGATATTGCATCACCTCTTACAAATTTAGATGCGCCGTCCATGCTGCCATAAAAATCTGCTTCTCTTTGGATATCTCTTCTTCTTTCCCTTGCCTGATCATCGTTTATTAAGCCAGCATTTAGATCTGCATCTATTCCCATTTGTTTACCTGGCATCGAATCCAATGTAAACCTGGCTGCCACTTCTGCCGTACGCGTTGCACCGCTTGTAATAACAAGATATTGGATGACTATAAGGATCAAAAATATAATAAGACCAACCACGTAGTTGCCGCCAACCACAAAGTTACCAAATGAGTAAATTACCTCACCAGCAAAAGCGTGCAAAAGTATTAGCCTTGTCGCTGCTATTTCTAACGCAATCCTAAATATTGTCATTATTAAAATGAGCGTTGGAAAGACTGAGAAATCAAGTGGAGTAGTTACGCTTAGCGTCACCATAAGAGTGATAATTGCAAGAGATATATTCAGTGACAGTAATATATCCATCATTACTGGGGGCAAAGGAATCATCATAATTCCCAAAATAAGCATAATTAATGCTGCAAGAACGGTCTCCGATCGCGAAAAAACGCTGCTCACCTAATTAGATTTCCTTTTTAACTCATGCATGTTGATTGAGGCTTCGTCAATATGCGACTGATCTTCTTTTAAAAATTCCCTTACGTATAATTTTAGATGTTGGTCTTTGATTTTCTCCATAATCTTTCTTTTTACATCTTTCAAAAGAAAGTCAGATTTATCTTCTTTTGCTTTTAAATAGGCTGAATATAATTCGTCTCTTTTCCTCTTCAGTATTTCTTCAGATACATACATATTGTTTAATAAAATATTAATATTCTCAACGCTCGAGCCATTTTCTAAGGCAAGGTTCAATTCTTCTCTTGCAGTCAATACTTTCTTAAAAAAGAGTTTGTATTCTTTTTCTTTAATCATAAAATCGCTCAATGACTTTGCAAAAACACCTAGAGAGGTATCTCTTTCTATATCTCTGAGTTTTTTTATCTTCTCAAACTTAAAAGCAAATTTCTTCATTAGTATACGATCTCATCTTCTCCGCCACGCGATACAACTATAGTACCTGCTTCTTCAAGCCTTCTTATTATCGCGACGATCTTGCTTTGTGCCTCCTCAACCTGTTTTAACCTTACTGGACCCATATATTCCAATTCTTCCTTTAACATCTGCGCAGCTCTTTGAGAAAGATTTTTCAGTATTCTCTCTTTAACCTCTTCAGAACTACCTTTGAGGGCAATACCGAGATCCTTCGAGTCTACCTCTCTAAGTACTACCTGAATTGAACGATCGTCAAGGTTTACAATATCATCAAATGTGAACATCAACTTTCTGACATTTTCAGCTAATTCTGGATCCTTTTCGTCCAGAGCCTCTAAGACAGATTTTTCAACTGCCCTACCCGACCTTGATAAGATTTGAGCTAAAGTCTGAACCCCGCCTACTTCAGTAAAGTCCTGACTAACAATGGTCGAAAGTTTCCTTTCAAGAACGCTTTCGACTTCGCGAATAACATCTGGAGAAGTTCGGTCCATAGTAGCCAACCTAAAAGATACATCTGACTGGATAGCAGGCGACAACTCACTTATGATTGCCCCAGCCTGTTCTGGTTTTAGGTGAGCCAGAACAAGAGCAATAGTTTGCGGATGCTCGTTCTGGAGAAAGTTTAAAAGCTGCCTTGCATCAGCTTTCCTTGCAATTTCAAAGGGTCTTACCTGGAGGGAAGAAGAAAGCCTTGTCAAAATTTCCTGGGCCCTTTCTACGCCGAATGCCTTTTCCAAAAGCTCCTTTGCGTAGTTCACTCCTCCTCTTGATGCAATCTCTCTAGCATACATGGTCTGAAAAGCCTCTTCTAAAACTTCATCTATTTCATTGTTCTCTATCTTTCCCAGGCCGGCGATTTCAAGCGTTAGAAGGTCCACATCTTCGTCAGAAAGATGTTTCAAAACGTTTGCGGCCTCAGCCGGGCCAAGCTGCAAGAGGAGAGCAGCTGCCTTCTGTCTATTTGAAAAATGTTGTCCTTTCACTTATTCCTCTCTCAACCACGTTTTTATGAGATTGGCAACCTCTGAAGGCTTGTCTTTGGCAAGCCTTTCAACTTCATCCCTTGCCTTTCTTCTTGCTAACTCTTCAGGGGTAAGAGGTTTTTCATGTCTTATGCCTTCAGCGCCAATTGTCGCATCAAGAATATGTGCACCTTGTTGACCTGATTCTTTTTTCATGGAAGCCAGAGCTTTTCTTATAAATACAAACGCTATTATGGCAACGATAATTATTGCAGCCCACATAGCAATGCTTTTTATCGTGTCCATCAGTTGAGCTTGTTGCATAGCCTTGATCTCACTTTGCTGATATGCCCTATCAAATGGCATTGCCTGAACATCTACACTGTCACCTCTTTGGGGCAATATGCCTGCTGCATTGGATACCGCAGTAGTCAGTGACTGCAGGTTTATTGTTTGAGGCGTACCGTCAACCATTACTGAAACAGTAAGCCTTTTTATATCTCCAGCAGGGTTTTTGATCATTTCTTCCTGTTGGTTTATCTCATAATTTGTAATATCCTCTGTTTTTCTGCTCGATGATGTAGAGCTTGGCGCAGGAGTCTGATAGGAAGGTATGCCCTGAGGCGATGTTGTTGACTGTGTCTGAGGAGCAGCATTCTGACTTTTTGAGGAATCGGTAGATACCTTACTCGATCTTACTATGCCATTCTGACCGACTACTGGTGTATATGTCACCTTTTTAACTTCAGATGAAGCAAGATTGAGCTCGGCAGAAACCCTGACAACTGATTTCCCGGGGCCAAGCATTGTGTCAAGCATCGTCTGAATTTTCCTTTGGACTTCGCTCTCGTATTTTCTTTTCATATCAAATTCTCTTTGTGAGAGTCCAGACCTGTTAAAGGAGAGATTGGCAGAAAGAAGCTCCCCTCTTGTATCCATAATAGTCACATTTTCTGGCTTAAGACCTTCAACAGCTCTAGAAATTAGAAATGCTATGGCCTCAGTCTCTCTTTCAGAGATGCTCTGCCCTGGTTTCAAATTTAGCATAACTGACGCGGTAGCTGGCATATCCTGAGACACAAAGAGCTCTTTCTTGGGAAGCACAATATGTACTCTTGCCCCCTCTACGCCATTTATCTGAGAAATAGTCCTCGCAAGTTCTCCCTGCAAAGCTCTAATATAATCAACTCTTTGGGTAAAATCAGTGGTAAAAAGATTGTTTTTGTCAAAAATCTCAAATCCTATACCTGAACCCTCTGGAAGACCTTGAGCAGCCATAGAAAGCCTTAAATCATAAACCTTATCTTTTGGCACCAGAATAGTAGTGCCAGAATCTTTCAGCTCATAGGGAATTTTTTGATCTTTGAGCTTTGCTACAATAGCAGCCCCATCAGTTGGGGATAGATTTGTAAATAGGGGTGCCATTTGAGGCTTTAGGAGAAATATAGAGGTAAAAATTACTAGAATAAAGGCGAGCGCAACGCCAGATAACAACAAAAAGCGCTTCCCAGGAGAAAGCGCTAAAAATCGATCACGCAAACTGAAAAAAAACGCGCGAACTCTGTCCATTTTATTAGGTTGTTATTCTAGACAGATCCTGATATGCCCCTATAAGCTCGCTTCTTACGCTCATTAAAAGTTGCATAGAAAGAACTGCGTCCTGTTGCTTTATAAGAGCTGTAGGAAGATCAATTTGGCCTGCTGCAAGCTGCTCTGCAGATCGATCGCCTTCTTTAAGGGATGAATTTACGTTGCTCACAAAATCCATCAATGTATCCTTAAAGCTAGACGTAGGTTCACTTTTCCCGCCCAAGCCAATAGAACCAATAGAACCGAGATTAGTACTAATGGGTTCAATAGGTTTCATTTCAACTGATCCAGGGTCTGACCTATCATAGATTTTGTAGCGCTTACAGCGTTCAGATCAGCCTCATAAGAACGAGACGCGTTAATTAAAGAAACCATTTCTTTAATAGGATTTACATTTGGGTACTCCACATAACCATCAGCATTTGCTTCAGGGTTGCCAGGATCGTACACCATCCTGGGAGGAGAGTTATCGCTTGCAATACCTGCCACCTTTACTCCAAGAAAGCTGCCGTTCTTGCCAGTAGACTCTTGTAATTCTACTATTTGCCTTTTAAATATTTGACCATTGCCGTCTTTGACAGAGCTATATGCGTTAGCTAAATTGTTTGCAGCCACATCCATCTTCAGTCTTTGTGCCGTCAAGCCAGATCCAGCTATTTCTAAAGTCTTTAAAAACATAAAATCACTCCCTTTAGCAGGATATACCATTCATAATATTATACACAAAAAAAGTAGATTTTAAATTATTTGCCGTTTTTCATTGCCAAAAAGAGAGACTCCTCAAGAGAATATGAGGATTTATCCAATATTATTTGCATGCCCATCTTGTTATTTTTATTAATAACAATAGGAGCCAAGAGATTAACAGTAGAATCCTTTGCAGGGTCTTTCATATTTACGATACAAAGAACTATCGCATCTTCTTCCTTTTCAAGCTCCAGCATATCAGCATAAAATTTGTCTATTATGACATCATAATCCTTAAATGCGCTAAAAGCCTCCACGACTATAAATCTAAGATTTGAAGACATGTCTTGCAGATAGGCTAAAGGAGAAGATTTGTCAGGAATCAATATCTTAAATTCTCTCTCCCCGTCAAAGCCATAAATGCCTTTTGGAAATTTTATATTTTCAATCTCGCTAAAAGTTTCTTTCTCTTTTTGCATTTTACCCTCTTTAGGTTAAAAAGTTTTTTTTAAACAAAAGTTATTGCAAATAGTTTACAAGCGATTGGGGCAATATCTGAGCACCAACCTTCAAAGCCGCTTGATACGCTGTTTGACGAGTAGAATAGTCAGTAACTACTGTGGGAAAATTTACATCTTGATAACTGGCGAGAATAGTGTTGTAATTTGTGGTCGCATTAGAGTAATAGCTGGATAGATATTGCATCATGTTTTGTCGTGAACCAACAGTCGACTGGAGGTCATTGTTTGTGGTAATTGCACTTTGAATGTCAGAAACTGAGTTTGAAATGGTTTGTTGGTTTCCAGACTTCAGTGCGAGTTCAAGATTATCAAGAGACTTAAAAATAGGCAGCAACTGAGTGCCATCTATGTTTACAGTAGTAGTGGCACCTGGTTCCACCGAATAGGTTATAGCTGACGCATCGCCTGAATATACAACGTTTCCATCTGAGTCAAGAGAAAAAGGAGCCTTAGAGCTTTTCGAGCCCGCAAATATATACGTGTTTCCTACAGAGGTATTTGCAACAGAAAGAAGAGATTGTTTCAGAGATTCCACGCTTTTCTCAAGAGACGTCAATGAGTCTGAATTCGTTACGTTTGCGCCCTGCAAAGCAATGGTGTTTGCATTATTTAGTATAGTGGATATTGAACCAAGAGCAGAATCGGTTGAGTTCAAAATAGACTGACCAGCAGTAATATTGCTCTGATAATTAGTTATGCCATTAATCTTCTCTTTGAAGCTCATAATATAGTTATTCGCCACCGGATCGTCTTGAGGAAGTTGAATGGCGTTTCCAGAAGATAGCTCATAAGAATCCTTTGAAATAGATGTGAGCTGACTATTTAAATCCGAATTAAATTGATTTACCATCATATTCATAGTTACTCTTGACATTGTTTATCCTCCAATCTACCCTGTGCTATTTATAAGCTTATCTAACATTGAGTTGATAGTATTTATCACCCTTGCAGAGGCAGAATAAGCTGTTTGATACTGTATAAGGTTAGTCATCTCCTCATCCATACTTACGCCCTCAACGCTTTGCTGTTGATTTTGTAAAAGGGTGACCACATTGCTTTGATCTGTATAATTTGTGGATGCCTGCTGACCCTGAGTTCCTATATTGCTTGTCATGCCTATATATGCATTTGCAACTGTTGAAGAACCATCATAACTGTTGAAACCTAGTGCAGACGTATAATCTCCCAAAACCCTTATGGACTGATTTTGGCTAGTCGAATTAAATGTCAAGGCCTCTCCATTCGTCCCAACAGTAATGCCATTAAGAGGCATGCCGCTTCCACCGTAAAGGGTATTTAGCTCGCTGGCAATTGAAGCAGAATTAGAATAACTGCCAGATGGGAGATATATATTGCTGGTAGTACTCTGATCTGTCAAAGTATTGGTAGAGATAATAGACAAAGTCCTTGCTCTGGGATCCACACCGTTTGCGGTGGAACCATACATTGCAAAATTATATAGATTACTATCTGACTGCGCCGAATTAGTAACTCCAGTAGAGTCAAAACCCTGGGTACCATCGCCAGCCACTGTTAAAGACGAAATGCCAAGACTTGGAGTATAAAAAGCCAGCTTGCCGTTGTTGTTCTCTGCATAAACTTGACCGCTAAGCGAAGATGAGCTAAAAGCGCTATTCCATGCACTTGCCAGAGAATCAACGCTCGTATAGCTTCCTGTTGGTATGCTTATGGTCGTCGGACTTGAAGCATTGTTAATTGTAAAGTTAAGCGTCGCATTGCTTGTTGTGGATACATTAAGAGGAAATGTTACAGAACTGCCCACAGCGGTAGGAAATGCAAGTGCTTGAAGTCCTGATGCCATAAAAGATGATCCTTGGAAAGTAGAGTCCTGTATAGGAGTATTACCCTGTAGATTATCTACCAGCTTAAATGCCAAAAGATTACCGTCCTGATAGGCCTGTATAAGTGGCGTAACAGTTGCATTTTGCACTCCAGTAGAACTAAATCCCATAAGGCCACTTGTGTCACCAGACACAGATAAAGACGCAGTAGAATCTAAAACCTTAAATCCTAAAAGTCCACCATCATTATAGGCCTGGACATGGCCAGAAAGAGAAGAATTTGCGGCTATTTGAGTATTTATATTGCTGATTAAATCATTAACTGAATTGTAATTAGCAGCATCAGCAGTGATAGTACTGCCATTTATGGTTAATGTCCTCTGGGCTGCGGTTGCCGATCCCAAAGCAAGGTTTAAAGTAGATGGAGAGTCTTCTATCGCATGAGGGGTAGATGTCAGAGCACTATTCGCCATTATTTTAGAGTTAATCTGATCTATCAAGCTCGTTGTAGGACTTGGCGGAGTGCCAGCAGATGCAATTTGGGTATATGTATTTGGATCTATGATAATGCTCTGGGAAGCAAGTCCTCCCAACTGGACAGTAAGAGTCCTCTGGGCTGCGGTTGCTTTGGAAAAGTCCAGGTTATAAATTCCGCTCGTTCCCACGTCGGTATTCGCGCTTGAGAGATTATATCCCGTAGAGCTAAGGTATTGAACGGGCAAGACAGAACCAGAAACACTTGTCTGATTCGTAGGAGAGCCATAGATATTTTCATTTTGCAAATTTGCAATTGCTTGAGCTATCTGGCCATCCCCACTGCCGCCTGTGGCAGAAGCGCCTATAAGGCTAGGATTATTAACTATTCTAGAATCTATGCCCATAGTCGTAATGCTACTGCCTGTGAAAAAATTCAGCGTGGGGTTTATATCGCTTACAAGCGATGTCGAGTTAAGAGGGTATCCCTGTGAATTTAAGTTGTTTACCGCTGACATAAGAGAGGTGGCCTGACTATTTAGCTGATTCATATAGCTTACAAGATTATTGTCCCTCATATCCAGAGTAGCCCCTATCTGGCCACCAGAAACGCTTGCATTCATGCCATCGCTTGACCACACAAGTTTTGACATAGGCTGAGACGTGGAGTCATTTGGATCAGACGGATTGGAAGTGTCAGGGATAACACTAAGCGAGTCATAGCCAGAAGTTGAGACAAGAGAGTGCCCGCCAATAGAAACGAGCAAATTGCCTGATTTATCAGTGGTATAGTTTACGTTCACCAATTGTGAAAGCTGATTAACCAAGCTATCTCTTTGATCCATCAAATCGTTTGGCTGCTGACCGCTCGCATTTACTACAGCAATCTGTTGATTCAAGGTGTATATATTTTGGGCAATTGTATTCACGTTAGTGGAAAGAGTAGACAGGCTGCTATTTAACTGATTCCTTAAACCTGTAATAGAGCTATATAGGTTCTGATAAGAAAAAATAAGATTCTGTGAATCTGATACCGCCAGCTGTCTGGTAGACAGATCGGATGGGTTGGTTGACAAAGACTGAAAAGCCGTGAAAAAGTTTTGCAGACTGGTCTGCAATCCATTACTGCTGGGCTCTGCTAAGGCAGTCTGAACCTGTTGAAGCAGGGTAGATGAAGTGTTGTAATAAGATTGAGAGCTAGTCGCAGTCCTCACTTCAGAGTCTATAAAACTGTCTCTATATCTTTTTATGGTAGAGATGTTTACACCCGTGCCAACCTCTCCAGCATTGGGATAGTTTAACGGGGTGCCCTGATCAAAAACAGGCGACTGTCTTGAATAACCAGTTGTGTTTGCGTTTGCTACGTTGTGGCCTGTAACGTCCATTGCAAGTTGGTTGGAGGCAAGAGCGCTCTGTGCAATCTGAAGGCCTAAAAAGGAAGATATTGTGCTCATTATATTTTTGCCTCAAAAGAAAAGTTTTTTACAGGCTTACCTTCCAGCATTGGAATGCCACAAATCTTCAAGGTATACTCGTTCAAAGATTTTGCAATGCTAAGAAGGTGCATATTTCTTTCATTTAGCTTCTTTACCTTTTCGAGGAGAAAAAGAACTTCTTTTTTTTCAGCGGGTGAAAATCTTCTATTTTTGAGCGCATTACCGACAAGGTTGAACACCCTCTCTTTCTTTTGCGTGATCTCAACAAGCCCTTTTACGTCATCAGCAATCAAAATATCCTTTTCCTGCTCCAAAAGATCTATCGCATCGTCCAAAAGCTTCATTGTTTCGAATTACCTAAATAAGAGTTTATTGCGTCAGAAAGCTCAGCGTTTGATTTTACTCCGTTAGAGCTTAGCCTTGAAGCTATAGAGCTTAAATCTTCGTTGCTCTTAGTAAGAGGCAAAACGTCCATAGCCTTCTTTTGTAGGTCGACAACGCTTACACTTTGAGCCAAGCTGTCTTTAAATGTTTGAGTTTTGTCAGATTTACCTAATTTTGAAATTCCAGTGGAAGATCCAGATGGAAAAACTCCATATATTTTCATATTTACCTCCTTGTTAGTTTTCTATAATAATATATCGACAGGAGGCTTTCATTTTTTAACCTATCTATCAATGTAAAATCCCTTTTTCTTATCTGTTTCCTTTTTTAAATCTTCAGCAACCTTCTTAAGATCCTTGCCAAGCTTGTGCCTCAATAGAGCATCTCTATCTATATCGCCTGAAGAGGCCACAGTCTTTATTCTTCCCTGCTTTATGAAGCGAAGAATCCAAAATTCGTCCACTTGAGCGCCCTCAGAAACCTCATTTGGACTAGAATTTGGATTTTTCCTAAGATATTCATTGACCTTTCTAAACACCTCATCTTCTTCTTTTACGTGCTCAGGGCAAAGGTCGTAGCCCAGAGAGTTGAACAGTCGATTGCATCGAGCGCAATTTATCAACGGCACCCTCATCACCTCCAACAAGTTTATTTTTTAGAAAATCTGCTATGCCTATTCCGCCACCTTTACTGACAGTATCGGCAATATTTTGAAACAACATATCATACTCTATACCCTTATCTGGCTTCCAAGAATCCTCTCCGGGTATAGTCCTTTTCATCTCTTCAAGAAGCTGATATATAAACAGTGATTCAAAGCCCTCAGCCACCTTTTGTAGCTTGGCAGAATTCTTATTGCTTTGGACATCAGTGCTCTTTTGCGATTGAACTGGTTTATCCAAAGCGCCTTGAAGATTGCCTATGTTATTTAAACTCAAACTAAGATCACCTGCCTTAAAATTAATTCAAAGCAAAAGCTACTACATAACAATTAAATCTGCCTCAAGAGAGCCTGCCTCTTTCAGAGCTTGGAGTATCGCTATTATGTCCCTTGGTGTCGCACCTATACTGTTTAGAGCCTTAACCAGATCGTCTACTGTACCATTTACAAGAACTAAAGATCCAGCCGATTCCGTAGCAGTTACCTGGGTATTAGGAGTAGTCGTTGTAGTACCACCCGAAAGAGGGTTTGGCTGAGATACAGTAGGGGTAGTCTTTATCTGCACTGTAAGATTGCCATGAGCTATGACAGCACTCTTCAGTGTAACGTTCGAACCGATTACTACCGTCCCAGTCCTTTCGTTCACAACTACAGTTGCTTTGTTATCAGGATTTATGGGAAGCTGTTCTATATTCGATATAAAGGCCACACTATTATTTGCAAACTCAGTTGGAATCGCAACCTCAATAGTTTTCGCATCCACAGCCTTTGCAATATCTCCATATGACGAGTTTATAGCGCTTGCAACCCTCTCTGCGGTAGTATAATCTCCTTTTCTAAGAAAGAGCTTTATGGTGTTCGACGGTTGAGACATTGCAGGAATATTTTTTATCAGCACTAAGCCATTGTTAAGGTTGGCCACTGTTGGAAAATTCTTTATTGTCCTGTTTCCACCGCCTCCTACCGAATACGCGCCGCCCACAGATATCGGTCCTTGTGCGAAACCGTATTGCACACCATCAGGACCAAACATAGGGGTCATCAAGAGCGTCCCGCCTGCAATAGAGGTCGCATCGCCCATACTCGATATTACAGCATCAGTCCTCTCTCCCGACATACTTTGGGTCGAAACTCTTCTGCTAACTATTACTGCAGCCACATTTTTCGCTTTAAGCTGAGAATAATTAAAATTTACACCAAACCTCTGGAGCATATTTGCATAAGAATTAATTGTAGATTGAATCTTGTCAGAATCTCCAGTCCCATTTAATCCTACAACCAATCCATAGCCTATAAGCTGAAATGAATTCGTACCGTCTGTATAACATATATCTTTTATTCTGGCCTCTGCATTAGCACCCCTTACACCAAAGGCTAAAATAAATATGAATATTAAGGTGATTGATAGAAAGTTTTTCATAGCGATCATCCTAAGGAAAAACTATCCCTATTACGTTGCCAAAAAAGTTTCCTATGGCGCCCAATATGCCCTTTGCTCCAGTTGGGGATGTGCCCTTTATTGTAAGTTGGGCATCAGATATCTGATATGAGTAAATAGTATTATTATCGCTAATGTCTTCCGGTCTTATAAGACCGTTTACAACAATGCTTTGCTTTTCTTTGTTAACCTGGATATTCTTAGTACCTTCTATTCTCAAAAGACCGCTAGGCAAAACCTCAACAACCCTTGCTTCAATATTGCCAGTGATAGTTGCCGATCTGCCATTGGAACCTTGATCGGAATACTGCCCGCTTCCAGATGCTGACATATTCGTCTTTAGGGGATTTTTTACAAAGGGTACCTGTATGTTGCTATTCGAATTAGAATAACTTCCCTGTTTTTTGGTTGAGGTAGATGTAGAAGAATTAAGATTTTCAGACAAAAGAACCATTACAGTATCTCCCACCGCATGCGCCTTTACATCAGAGTAAAGATTGACATATGACGGATCTGGCTTAAACATATCCGCCCAAGCAGGAGAAACGAAAAACAAAAACAATAAAATCCCAAATAATATTTTCTTCATATTAATCACCTGTCTGAACCTCACTTGAGGATATTATTTTTCCTGTAAAAATCTTGTTATTTGTAGTACACCTAACTTTTATATCATCGCCAATTGAACCCGATCCAAGAGCTACCGCAGGCAAAGAGAAGGTAGCACTGCCTACCTTGCCTACTACCACTATTCTTTGCCCTAATTTTATATCAATTCGCTTTGAAATCAAATTCAATCTTATTACCTGCCCCATTGCAACGTTTGTATTTATAGTAGATCCATTTATATTATCATCTATCACAAAGTCTTTTGGAAGGGTTGAAAGCTCTCTTTCATCTTTTACAACGTTATCGTTAATGCTTAATACGCTACCAGCTTTCAAGGGGATTTTTGCCACGTAAACGTTTAACCATATTCTAACTAGGTAATCGGCTTCAAGAAATCTTTGTACACCATCCTGGTTATAGAATATTACGAACTTATTAACTCCAGAATGAATGGCACCCATACTCATCGCCTTGGTATAGTCCAGATCTGGGAGGGCATAAATAGGCTCTATTGCAAGCTTTGATGGCTGAAAGGTAAGGGAATCTTTCACAGCAGAAAGCACCAAAGAGTCAGGACTGCTTGCCATAGCTCTATAGCCAATATTTAATGATATAAAAATTAGAGAAAATATTAAAAATCTTATTAAAAGCTTAAACATCTTAATAATTATTTATGGGAGTTGCTTGACATTGTTTGCGTCGCTAAGCATTTGATCACAAACCGTCATCCCTTTTGCACAAGATTCATATGCCCTTTCAGCGGTTATAAGATTTACCATCTCTTCTACGACCTGGACATTACTCATTTCCAGCATTCCCTGCTCTACCCAACCAATACCCTGAGTGCCAGGCGTCCCAAGTATGGCATCTCCAGAAGCAGGAGTGTTTTGATAAAGGTTAGATCCAAGAGATGTAAGTCCTGATGGGTTAATAAACCTTGCAAGTTGAATTGTCCCCAGATCTTGCACTGTCCCATCCTGCATCTTGGCTGAGACAGAACCATCTTTGCCAACACTTATCGAAACAGCGTTTGTCGGAACCACAATAGAGGGCTGCAATAGATAGCCTTCGGGTGTCACAATCTCACCTGCTGAGTCAAGTGAAAAATCTCCTGCCCTCGTATAGGCAGTAGAGCCATCAGGTAGTGTAACCTGAAAAAAGCCATCTCCCTGTATAGCCATATCCAACTGGTTCCCCGTTTGCTGAAGTGGACCTTCTGTAAATATTCTAACAGTAGATACAGGCCTCGAGCCCAAGCCAACTTCTAAACCCGTAGGAAGCATATTGCCCGATGCACTGGTAGCGCCAGCAGGTCTGACTTCCTGGTACATAAGATCTTCAAATTCTGCCCTTGCGTCTTTAAAACCAGTAGTATTTACGTTCGCAAGATTGTTTGTAATAACGTCAACATTCGTAGTCTGGCTAATCATGCCAGATGCTGCTGTCCAAAGAGCTCGCATCTAATCCTCCATAAAAGGGCCCCCGACATGCGGTCCAGCCCAAAATTTATTTTTAAATTCTAAATTGTGTCAACATTTGACCCGTTTCATTATCTTCGGTAATTATTGCCTTCTGACCACTCTCATAAGCTCTCTCCATAGAAATCATGTCTACCATTTCCTTAACAGTATTCACATTTGAACTTTCTAAATATCCCTGCTCTATCTTAAAATTAGATGTGCTCGCAACCTGCCCGGTATAATTAAAAAGGTTCGAACCCTGGGGAATTATTTGGGATGAATTATTAAGGCTAACTACCCCAAGGGTATCGGTCTGCTGACCATCAACCTGGATAGAACCGTCTGAGGCTATAGTTACATTTTGACCATCAATAGTAATGGGCGTATTGGCACTCGATAGAACAGGATAGCCATACTGTGTAACCAACTCATCATTGTTATTTAGAGCAAAATTTCCGTCTCTTGTGTATCTAATACCGTTTGGTGTCTGAACCTGAAAAAAAGCGTTTTTGTTAAGAGTAATAGCAACATCGAGTTTAGACGATGTATGCTCAAGACTTCCAGTAGAAAGGTCTACTGCCTGAGTAGATAGCTGAGAACCACTTCCTAAATATCCCATAAATGGTTCTACATCTCCATCGGTTTGCAGGAACACCCTGTTGACAGGTTGGCTATTGCTCTCAGAAATGTTTTGGATTAGACGTTTAAAACCAGGTGTAGATATGTTCGCCAGGTTGTTCGTAACAGTATCAAGCTTATCAGAGAGAGTTATCATACCGCTCGCAGCTGACTCTATACCTCTAACCAATATCTCACCTCCTTAACTGTTATGAATATTTACATACAATATAGTTATCGACAGGCTCAAGATATTATTTTAGAACTAAATGCTGAGATTTAGCATTAAAAATTCCGATCTAATCCTCAGCAAAGACACAATAGACAAAATTTGATACCGAAAACATACTTCTAAGATCTACCTTGACTAAAATTTGTTGGAAAATTAAAACATATAGTATAATAAATTTTTAATTTTAGTTAAGTATTAAGGAGTATGTAAAAAAACTGGAACAATTCGAATCAAATATTATGAAAAGTAATATGCTAAAGCTTATAGAGCAAGACGGCGAATGGTACCTTCATCTTTTGAACCTTTCTCCAAACTGTGTAGAGGTAATAGATCTAGAAGGAAAGCTTTTCTTCTGCAATGAAACGCATAAAAGCTTATTCGGATATGATACAAACTCACTTGTAGGCAAATATTGGTATGAATTGCTCCCGAAAGAAGACAGAAATCGTGCCCGCGATCTGTTTAGAGAAATTGTTAATAAGGGAAAAAGACCTCATTCGATCCCAATGCGAGGACTGAAATCAAACGGAGAAATAATAAATTTATGGGTAAGATGGAATTATCTTAGATTGGGAGATTCTTCATTATTTGGAATTTTTGCCGTAATTACAGACATCAGCGATCTACTTTTGAAAAAAGAACGCATTTTGAGAAATGAACAGAGTATGGATCTGGTATCTTCAAAGACTCCCTGTGCTTTTTTCAGCTATAACTTTAAAACCAAAAAAATTCGCTCATCATGCAAATGGAAAAAACTACATAACATTGAAAAAAACGCTAAGTTAGACACCCTTGAATCTCTCGATAAATGCATGGACAATGCAGCAAGCAAGGCTTTAATAGACTTTATAAACTTCTTTGAGGGAGAAGGGATAAAAGAGGTAAGATACTCCATAGAATCTTTAAAAGGAAAGATAGAATTAGTCAGCGCAGCAAAAGCAAAAGTCACCAAAAAGGGCGGCATAACATATCTATCTGGAGTCACATTCCAGGTTGAAGACGATGAGGCTCTTGAAGAAAGATACAAAGATTCACATGCAGATATCATGGAGAAAAATCCTTCTGCTATGTTTACTTTTGACCCAAATAGCCTAAAAATACTTGATTTTAACAAGGCATTTCTAAAAATAACGGGATTTCTCAGTGAAGAAGTAAAAGACAAAGACCTCTTTGAACTATTTCCCGTAGAAAGTCAAAAGCTAATAATCATTTCTAAAGAGGTCTGCTCGAATAACTCCGGTTCATATAACACCCACATCAGGTGCAAAAACTCAAGAATAAAAGACGTATCAATGAATTGCTCCTTCCACAGAACTGGCAAAACAAAATTTGTACTTTGTGTACTCGAAGATCAAACAGAAAAAAATCTATCCATAAGAAAGCTGTTTGAAAGAGAAAGGGAAAACAACAAGTTTAAAGAGAGCTTACAATCAATAGTAAACCTTGAGTGCGAAAAGAAATTAACAGATCAGAGAGCCCAGCTAATTCGTTCTGGATACGATGCGTTAAAGTTTTCAACAGATTTTATTTGTGACTACATGGACTTAAAAATAAATAAACTTTACCAGGTGATTGATAAAATTGAAAGCTCCTTAAAAGACAAAGACTTATCTGATGAACTTTTATCAAATCTTTTCAAAGAATGTAAAAATTCTTTTGGGCTTATTAAAGAAAACATAATAAAGTCTAAAAAATTGAAATCTTTAAAAGTTGATGAACCTAAAGATGATATCTATAGCACTCTAATAAATTGTACTGATATGTTTATGCCAATTTGGGACATCAAAAAAATAAAATATGACTTATCAATAGGTGAGAATTTTCAATCATACTCAAAAGATGAGACAATACTTAGAGACGTTATCATGTCAATATATTCTATTATAACCAAAAACATAATTGAGGCTTCCAAACAGGATGAGAACAAAAATTTTGAAATAAGAGTTTTGCTAACAAGAAGCGATAAATTTGTTAACATAGAATTTTGTGATAATTCAATTATTGATTACGATAGTGAGAAAACCTCGAAATACATCAAAGATGTTATGTCAAAGGACTTACAGGCTGCATCTTCCTTAACATTGACTTATCTTAATGGAATTCTCTTACACAAAAAAGAGACAGATGAAAATATACTTCAACTCAAGATCCCTATTGTCGTATTATAATTAATAATAATTAAATACCTCTGGGGGTAAGAAATGTCTGTGATAACTAGGATTCCTGTTTTTAAAAAAAACCTTGAGCTTTTTGCGTATGAAATAAAGGGTTTTTACGAAGGTTCATTTATGTCTTGCCTTGAGGAGTGCCTTAACTCTATAGGATTAGACGTCTTAAGCAAGGATAAATTTCTTTTTTTGAACGTTCCTTCTGAAATATTTGAGTTTGATAACTTAAGAGATATGATCCCTCCAAAAAAAGCAATTTTTATAATTAAACCATCACAGATAGTTGATAAAGAGATATTTAAAAAACTAAAAGACCAGGGAATAATGCTATGTGCAAACATTTCATCGCTTCAAGAGCTTGATAGCATTAAAGATTTTGACTACATAAAGATTGCGTCTTCGAGCTTCCAAGGAGATTGGACTCAAATACCAAATCTCTTCAAGGGAGGCAAGCTTCTCGTTGAAGTCGATGAAAAGAGTGTATTTAATAGGGCTCTGGGCTCTGGCTACGAGCTTTTCGAAGGCGATTTCTTTATCCAACCAGAGATAGTAGCAAGGAAGGAGTTATCTCCTCAAAAAACCATTATTTTGAGCATATTGGGAGATGTCAGGCAAAAAGATTTTGATTTCTCCAAGATCGAAGAAAAGATAAAAAGAGACCCATATTTGACAATGAAGCTTTTAAAATTTATAAATTCTGCATTCTTTAGCTTTAAAACTACAATAAATTCTATAAGACAAGCGCTTGTAATACTCGGTCAGCAAGAGTTTGTCAGATGGTTAACCCTTGTAATCCTTGGAAAATTGAATGAAGGCAAACCAGAAGAAATAGTTTATCGTGCGTCAGAAAGAGCCAGATTTATGGAGCTAATATCTAATTATGTAGGGCTTTACGAAAGATCTCAGGAAGCATTCCTATTTGGTCTATTTTCACTGGCACCAGCAATGACAGATATTGATATAAAAGAATTCGTGAACGAGATACCGCTCTCAGAAGACGTAAAAACGTCACTTCTTGGAAATGGAATATTTACAGACTTATTTAGCCTAAGGCTTTCAATAGAAAATGCTAACTGGATCGAGATGAAGAAGATTTCCGAAAAGTTAGGCATAAATCCAAATAAAATTGAGATTATCATTTATGAAAGCATAAAATGGGCTCATGACTCTCTTTCGTTTATAGGAAAATCGTAGTTTTATGGATAAAAATATATAAAATTTTAAGCATTATTTTAAAATAATCTATAATTATAAGTAAATTATAAAGTTCTAACAGTATTATCTAGTTATTTCAAAAATGTTATAATATATTGTTGTATATAAAAAAATTATCCCTAAAGGGGGGATTTTGATGAAATGGATTCGCGTTAACATGTCAGACCTTTCTATCAAGGTCGAAGAGGCACCAAAGAAGTACGAACAGATGGGGGGTAGATGGCTAACATCTTCTGTAGTAGCAGATGAAGTGCCAGCTACATGTCACCCTCTAGGCCCTTTGAACAAAGTGGTAATTGCACCGGGTATCCTGAGCGGTACTACAGCTCCGTCCTCAGGAAGGATTTCTGTGGGCACCAAATCTCCTTTGACAGGCGGAATAAAAGAGGCAAATGCAGGAGCAAAGTTCGGCCAGTATCTCAAAAGAATGGGCTACAGTGCCATTATCATTGAGGGCCAGCCAAAGGACAAAGAGTCAAGGTACCTTTTAAACATCAGCAAAGAGAAACTAGAGCTAGTCGACGCAGCCGAGTACAGGTTTATGGGGCTATATGAGTTAAGCGGAAAATTGGCCTCAAAATACGGAAAAGATGCAGGAATTGCTTCTGTAGGTCCAGCTGCCGAACACCTTCTTGCTGGAACAGGCATTGCGTTCAATGACATTGAGAACGCGCCAGCCAGGTATGCAGGCAGAGGCGGCGTAGGAGCCGTATTTGCGTCAAAAGGCTTGAAGGCAATAGTTACCGAAGCCGTAACGGGACAGGCTGCAATTCTCAATCATGAACTTTTTGAGACTGGCAGGAAAAAACTTCTTGCCGCTCTCCAGGAACACGCAGTTACAAAGCCAAAGGGTGCCCTAAACACTTATGGCACTGCTGTTTTGGTAAATATTTTAAATGAGGCAGGAGCACTTCCAACAAGGAACTTCTCAAGAGGAACCTTTGATGGAGCAAAAAAGATATCTGGTGAAGCTATGGCAGAAGCAGCAGCCAAAAATCCAAAGGCAGGCATGATGGGCCACAGATGCCATCCAGGCTGCGTGATAGGCTGCAGCGTAATATATCCAGATGCACAAGGAAAGTCTCATACTTCAGTTGAATACGAAACTTTATGGGCAATTGGCGCAAACTGTGAAATAGACGACCTTGACGCTATAGCGCAGATGAATTCTATGTGTAACGATATTGGTCTTGACACAATAGAATTTGGAGATGCAGTAGCAGTAGCAATGGAAGGAGGCTTGCTGCCCTTTGGAGATGCAAAGGGTGCAATAGCGCTCCTTGAAGAGGTAAAGAAAGGCAGCCCGCTTGGAAAGATCATAGGTTCTGGCTGCGGCACAGTAGGAAAAGTCTTCGGCGTCAGAAGAGTGCCAGCTGTAAAGAATCAAGGCATGCCTGCTTATGAACCAAGAGTAATCAAGGGTATAGGTGTGACATACATCACCACCCCAATGGGCGCAGACCACACAGCAGGATATTCAATCGCTCCAGAGATATTGGGCGTTGGTGGCAAACCAGATCCACACACGAACGAGGGCAAGGTGAAGTTGTCAAAAGACTTCCAGGCAACCACTTGCTTTATCGACTCGACCGGATGCTGCGTATTTACAGCTTTCGCCATCCTTGACATCCCTAGCGGTTTCGAAGGAATGGTAGAGGCATGCAATGCAGTCACGGGAGCCAACTGGACTACCAGTGAAGCATACGAAATAGGGTTAAACGTTCTAAAAATGGAACATCAATATAATCTGTCTGCAGGTTTTAGCGCAAACGACGATAGACCACCTGAATTTATGAAACTTGAACCAGTTCCTCCACACAATATGGTTTGGGATATGGCTGATTCTGAATTAGATTCTATGTGGAAGTAGTTTGAAAATAACAGTTGCACTTTATGCTGGACTTAAAGCTCGCGCCCTTGCCCCTCAGGGCGCGAGCGAGTTCGACTTAGATATTCCAGAAGGGTCTAAGATAGGCGATATAATAAAACTTTTGGACCTTCCTGACGACGAAGTTGCAAATATCTTTGTAGACAGATCAATAAAAGATAGAGAATTTATAGTAAAAGACGGTCAAAGAGTAGCGTTCTTTCCTTTGATAGCAGGAGGATAGATAGGCAGATAAATAGAAAATTTACTGCCCTCTTTATATCTACTTGTTACCCTTATATCTCCACCATGCAGTTGAATTATTTCTTTTGAAAGCGCAAGACCCAAACCAAAGCCAGCGCTCTGTCTGGATGAGTCTACTCTGTAAAACTTTTCGAATAACCTGGGCAGAACGTCTTCTTTTATGCCTATTCCTGAATCGATTATATCTATAACGGCAAAATTTCCTTCTTGCCTTGAAATTATTTTTACTTCGCCGTTTTCTTTATTGTATTTTATGGCGTTGTCAACCAATGCCCAAAGCGCCCTTCTAAGATAGTCCTCATCTGCATTGACAAAGAGATCACACGAGTTAAATGTAACGCTTATGTTTTGCGAGAGTGCCTGAGCCTCCTTGCCAATCTCTTCAATGAGCTCTTTTATATTTAGCTTCACAAAGTTTATTCTTGGTTTTGATTCCACTCTTGCCAGAAATAAAAGGTCGTTTACCAGCCTCTCCATTCTTTGGGTAGCGCCTGAGATAGTCTGAATTGACTCCTCAAGTATTTTTTTATCGTCTTTGCCCCACCTCTTCAAGAGATCGTTGTAACTTTTTATTACTGCAAGGGGAGTTCTCAGATCGTGAGAGGCAGCAGCCACAAATTCTTGCTGGCTCTTAAACCCTTTTTCGAGCCTTTCGAGCATCTCGTTGAAAGCCTGAGCCAATAGATACAGTTCGTCCTTGGGGCCAGATAGGGGTATCCTCTCATCAAGTTTGCCTGTATTTATCTCTTTTACCTTACGAGTCAAAATAGCAAGGGGCCCAAGGGTATTCGTTACGCTTATATATCCGCTTACCATTGCAAACAATGTGGCCCCCATCATAAGGAATATTAGAAGTCCCGATAAAACAGCAAGAAAGTGCTTTTCTCTTTTCAGCGGATGCGCCACCTCAACGAATACCCCATCTCCAATGTCCTTACCAGACACCAGAACTTCTTGACCATTGATCAAAATAGGCTTTACGGGACCATCGTAGTAAGGGATTTTTATATTACCAAAGTTAGGAGATTTATTTATTATCTCTCCATTTTTATATACTTGTATCCAAAGCTCCAGGCTCCCCGCCTGATCTACTAACTCTGGATCGCTTAAATTTGGGTTCTCCTCATTTTGCAGGGTGTTTTGAACATTTAAAATAGCCACCCTTATTTTCGAGTTCGCCTCTTTCGTAAGGGCGAAGTTCATGCCGAAAATTACCACAAAGCCGCATAAGACTAATGTGGTAAGAAGTATTGCACAGTAGTATAGGGTAAGTCTGAGACCTATTGAACCATCAATATAATCCCTAAATCTTTTCATTCGAATCTATTTTTAGGGCGTATCCCACTCCTCTTACTGTATGCAAAATCTTGCTTTCAAAAGGGTCATCTATTTTTGCTCTAAGGTATCTAATGTAAACGTCTACAACGTTTTCGCTGCCATAATAGTCATAGCCCCAAACGTGGTTTAAGATAGTATCTCTATTTAGAACCTTGCCCACATTTTCAGCTAGGTACTTTAGCAAGTCAAATTCCTTTTTTGAGAGGCTTACTGACTTGTCTGATCTTTTTACCTCTCTTGTCTGGGGGGATATAGTTAGATCTCCCACCACAAGCTTTTCAAGGTCTTTCGTTCCCTTTCTTAATCTTGCCCTTATTCTTGCTATCAGTTCGTCAATAACAAAGGGTTTTGTCACATAGTCGTCTGCACCGAAATCAAGCCCTTTAACTTTATCCTTTACGGCGTCTCTTGCGGTCAGAATAATTATTGCAACGTCTTTTTGCGTTTTCATCCTCTTACAAACTTCAAAGCCGTCAATGCCGGGAATCATTAAGTCCAGCAGAACTAAATCAAAATCTTTTTCTGAAAACAAACCTATTGCCTCATAGCCATTGTCAGCAGTATCAACGGCATACCCTTCGTGCTCAAGCTCTAACTGCAAGTATCTTGCAAGATTGTATTCATCTTCAACCACGAGAATTCTATACTCGTTTTCCATAAACACCACCAATTTATAAGTATTTAGTTAATTTTAATACAGCATAGATTAGAAACAAATTAAACTTAGGACTAAAACTTCCAGACCATTAGGAATCTGTAAACTAAAAATAGATTTAAACACCTGAACCTTATATTAGCATTAAACAAAAATTAAAAAACTTTAATTTTATTATAAAACTTTTAAAACCTGAAAGGTATATCGTAATAGAAAAATTATCGATCTTTAGGTGTTGGGAGGAAAAAATGAAAAAGGGTAAGTCATTTATTAATATTATACTTTTGATATTGTTCTTTTTGGGAACCAGTATGAGCATATTTATAATAGCAGGGGGAAAAGGTTTTAAGTATTAAATTTAAAGAGCAAATGTTTTAATCAAACTAGTATGAGAATCTCCCCTCTTATATAGGTGGGAAATAATTCACTTAAGATTTTGAAGTAGATTTATTAATGCCACGAGACAAACTTTTATCTTGTCTCGTGGCATTTTTTTACTTTGGAACGAATTCCTTACAAACCTTCCTTGATGGAAGAAAAATTCTGTCATTCTTCATACAAAGTCCTGCATCTGCCCTAGTGCTGCCGTATGCAGAGCTCAATACCGTAAATCCTGGAAAGGTTTTCTCAAATTTCCCAGGATCGTTCATAAAAAAAGAACACTTGGAACAATTTTGCAAACTTTTCATTATTTTAAAACGCTCCAGAAGCCATAAAACACCTGTGTAGACATAAACCATCCAAGGAACACGTTTACCACAACTCCTATTGAAAATGCAGCAGTGGCAGCCCATCCAACCGACTTAAGATCCTTGAATCTGGTAGTCAAACCTATGCTTGCAAAACAGAATATAAAGGTCCATGTTCTAAGAGAAGATATAGGAGCTATCAAGTTAGGGTTAACGCTCTTAGCGAACTCTGCAGCTGAATATCCTGATGTAACTAAAGTCATTATGATAGATGCCACAAAAAATCCTATAACAAACTTCGGAAAGCGCCACCATATCTCCATTGGAGAAGGGGCTACTCCACACTCTTCCTTTTCCCACTTCATACATGCTATAAGTGCAAAGACAAATGACCAGATACCTATCCACATATCTCTACCTATAACCTTCATCAAGGTAAAGGCATGTAGTGCCGAAGTTTCATTGCCAACCATGTGACCATAGGATACTGCAGCAGCAAAACCCGCTGCATCAGCAAACTCTGAAGTTCCAATCCATGCACCCGCAACACCAGCAGGTAAACCAAGCGCCTTCGATACAAATGGAAGCACGATGATCATTATCAATGCAGCTATAACAACCAAAGTAACCGTAGAATAAAGGTGCTCTTTCTTTGCTCCAACTGCACTAGCTCCAGCCATAGCTGCTGAGACGCCGCATATTGCACCGCCCATGCCTAAAATTGTTGCAAATCTCTTGTCGAGTTTAAAATACTTTGTCCCAACAAAAAATATAGTTAAACAGGTTATCACAGAGATTACTGTAGCCTGCGTCAATGCAACTGGCCCAGCGGAAACAACAAGCGCAATAGGGAATGTGGCGCCAAGAAGGACTATACCAGTCTTGATATAATATTCAACTCTAAAACCATCGTCCAACCAACGCGGGATGGGCAAAACGTTTGCAAGGAGAAGACCTAGAACAAGGGCAACTAACGGGGGCTCAAGGTTGAAATATTGTGCATATTTCCAGCCACCAATAGCAAAAATTATAATAGAAAAGATATAAAGAAGGGTAAAAGATGGTATAAATTTGGAAGGCTTAACCCCCATAATTGCTGTAGAAATGGTAAAAAAGATCAACCAAAATACATACTGCATAATGTACTGAGGGGCATTTGCTCCAAGGTGTGCAAAAATCTGACCTACATTGTCCCACTTTAGACCCCCTGGGTTAATAGCAATTGCTTTTACAAAAGAACTCCCCGAAGTAAAAGCAAAATATGCAGCCAAAACAACAAAAAGCCCAAGCCAAATAGCCCACCAATCTTCTTTTAGGTAAAGATCGGTCCATCTTGATTTTGGCGGAGCACTTTGTACAACATCATCTTTACTGTTTGACATGTTGTTACCTCCATCTAGATTAAGTAATAATTTAATCGCTGCAACAAAAACATACAAACTCGATTGCTCTTGACATCTGCATCTATTCTAAAGCGCATAAAACCAGAATAAATTCTATAATCCACCACCTCCTAAATTACAAACATAAGTCAAATAGATGTTTATAATAAATATATTGTATATCTTATAAAATTGATAAGTCAAATATATTTATATAAATATAGTTATATGCTCAATATAGAAATGTAAGCTATTTGTTGAGTTATTTGACCATGTATAAAGAAAATTGATATACTCATAAGAAATTGATATGTACAAATCCCAATCTAAAATATAAACTTAAACTAAGACAATCTAAACCAAGGGGTGAAAATTTTGTACGAGAAGATTTCTGTCAATTCTTTAGGCACTAAATGGTACGATCTATTTAATAAATACGCAGATGATCTTTATCCTGGAAGATACACTCTGGAGATGTGCAGAGATCTTGCAGAAATTTATTCAGAAATAAATGAACTAAAGAACAAAAAAGATTCTGCAATACTCTCTCACAACTACCTTTATCCTGAATTTCATGAGATTTCAGATAGCATAGGCGACTCTTTAGGACTGAGTCTATTTGTAAAAGAAAGACAGTGTAAAAGAGTGGATTTTCAGGGAGTCTTTTTTATGGGGTCAAACAGTAAGATTGTGGTCGGAGAAGAAAAGAGGCTGTTTGTGCCAGATAAACCAGAGAATTTAGGCTGCTCGCTTGTAGACTCAATCGATATATCGTATATAAAAAGATGGAAAGAAAAGTATGATGGTATCGTAATAAGCTACATTAACAGCGACATATTTACAAAATCCTTAAGTGACTATATATGCACATCGCGAAACGCTGACATGGTAATTATAAATGCTATAAAGAGATTCAACGGAAAAAGGATATTGATACTGCCAGATAGGAACCTAGGGACGGTAATGAAGGCAAGGGCGATAGACATATTACAGGGAGAAGGTATAAATGTAGATCCAGATATCATAGACGTATATGACTTAGAAAAATCATATTGTCATGTACATGAGAAAATAGATCTAAACTATATCTTAAAAGCAATAGAAAAGCACCCAGAAAGCGACTTTTTAATACACCCCGAATCTAATTGCAGTTTTGAACTATACAATATGACAAAAAAAGATAAAGATCTTCAAAAGAGAGTATACATAGTTTCCACCGAGCAGATGATATCTTCTGCAAAAAATTCTTCAGCAAAAAGCTTTATAGTGGGCACCGAGAAGGGGATGATATATAGACTTAGGAAAGAGGTGCCAGAAAAAGAATTTTTGCCAATTGATTTCGCAGAATGCGAATACATGAAAGCGAATACATTTGAGAAACTCCTTGAATCCCTGAAAGATGATAAGTATGAAATCCTTATTGCAGATACAGAAAAAACAGAAATTAAAGAAAATATCATCTACCTACCTCAGAAAATCGCCGAAAAAGCAAGAATTGCAATAATGAGGATGTTAGAAATCAAGTGAGCACAATTGAATGCGAAATTTTGATAATAGGGGCAGGCATTGCAGGTCTTACATGCGCAATAAAGCTGGCAGACAGAGGTAAGAATGTAGTAGTAATCAATCGCTCAGAGGATCCAGAAGAGTCTAACACCAAATACGCGCAAGGAGGCATAGTTTGGTGGGGAGAAGACGACTCGGTCGAACTAATAGAAACAGATATTGAGGAGGCAGGAGACGAGGTTGGAAGAGAAAGCGCTATAAGGATTATCGCAGAAGACGGACCTGTTCTGGTTAAATATCTTTTGATAGATAGGCTTAGGGTAAATTTCGATAAGGATTCTTTTGGCAACCTTCACAAAACACTTGAAGGAGGCCACTCAAAAAATAGAATTATACATGTAGCAGATCAAACAGGACTTGCCATTCAGAAGGCACTTTTTCAAGAGGCAAAAAAGCACCCAAATATAAACATACTCTCGTCAACTACCGCCATAGATCTGATAAGCACAACCCACCATTCAAAAAATAGAGATGCGATATATCAAAGCACAAAAATTCTCGGAGCATACATCCTTGAGAGAGGCTCTAAAAAAATAAGTAAAGTGCTCGCTTCCTATACGATCATTGCGAGTGGTGGAGTTGGAGCAGTTTACGAGTACACTACCAACCCTGAAGGTGCCAGAGGCGATGGGATCGTAATGGCAAAAAGAGCAGGAGCTCACGTAATCAATATGGAATACATTCAATTTCACCCAACAGCTTTTAAAAAGGACAACTGCAAATCATTTCTTATATCAGAATCGGTTAGAGGAGAGGGTGCAATACTGCTAAATGATGAAAAAGAAAGATTTGTAGAATCTGAACTCTTGCCCAGGGATGAGCTAACCAGACTTATATATAAAGAAATGAAAAAAAGAGGTACAAAAAATGTATGGCTCTCATGCGAACCAATTATGAAAAAGGGTATAAAGCTCGAAGAGAGATTCCCAAAGATATTTTCTGACTGTCTTGAATGCGGGATTGACATAAGAAAAGACCTCATACCAGTGGCGCCAGCATCTCATTATCTGTGCGGCGGCATAAGAGTAGATGAGTGGGGAAAAACTAACCTAGCAAGGCTTTATGCTATAGGAGAGGCATCGTGCACAGGACTCCACGGAGCAAACAGGCTAGCCTCCACTTCTCTTTTGGAGGGTCTTGTCTGGGGGATAAGATCTGCTGAAAATATCATTGGCAATTTCTCCAAAGAAGATATAGAAGCCTTTCAGATATCAGACTGGGACGAAAGATTTATTTTAAAAGAGCCAGATTTTAAACTAATTGACGAATATCTTTCAAAAATAAAAAATATAATGTGGGAAAGAGTGGGCATTGTTCGATCTGAAACAGAGCTTCTAAGAGCAATGAGAGATCTGATGATGCTATCTGTAGAGATCGTGGAGATGTACAGAACGTCAAAACTTTCTGACGAGCTAATCGGTCTGAGAAATACTATTGAAATAGCAATCGAGATCACGTCTTGCGCAAGAAGAAATAGGCTAAGCAAAGGAGCGCATTACAGGGAGGACACTTTATGAACTTCAAGGATGTTCTGAAAGAGAGAATACATCACGACTTAGGTTTTGATTTTTATAGAAAAGATGGCTATCCATATTCAAAATTTGAAATAATATTCAAAGAGGGCGCATTAATTGCAGGAACAATATTCATACCTACAATTATAAAAATTGTTGAAGAGGGATTTTTTCTTGAAAGCTTTGAAGAATCTGAAAGTTATAAATTTGACATTATAAAAAGAGATGGAGAAAAGACATCTTCAAGAGAGACCATTATGTATATACATGGAAACGCAAACGTTCTTTTGAAAGCTGAAAGGACAATTTGCAATATTTTATCTGAACTGTCAGGAATAGCCACTCACGTAAACGAAATTCTGTCAGACTCAGAAGGCAGCGTATTCTTGCTCGATACACGAAAAAATGATCCATTGTTTAGGCCAGAGCACAAATACGCCATAAATCTTGCAGGAGGGAGAAATCACAGATCAGGTTTTTTTGACGGTATACTTATAAAGGACAACGATATAGCTATATTTGGTTCAATAAAATCTGCCATTGATAACTCAATAAAGACTTCAAAGCTCTTAACCAAAGTCGAGATAGAGGTTGGCAATATTGAAGACCTGAAAGCTGTTCTGTCAGATGGCAGAGTGGACGCGATATTGTTAGACAATATGTCGGCGCAGGAACTAAAGCTTGCAACCGAAATCATATCCCAATCGAAAAAGAAATATCTTGTCGAGGCGTCAGGAGTAAAAGAAGAGAATATCAAAGATATAGCTAAAACAGGAGTGGAATTTGTATCTATGTCTTCTCTTATTAGAAGAGCAAGATATATAGACGTATCGATGAAAGTATTAACTTAAGCTTTAATAAGCCTAACGTGTTAAAATATAAACAATTACTAATATAGTCTTAAGGAGGTATTTTATGCCAAAAATTTTAATTTTAACAGGCGATTGTGCAGAAGATTATGAAGTAAAAGTCCCACAACAGGCCTTGATGCTTTTGGGCTATGACGTAGAGATTAGCGCCCCAAACAAAAAGGCAGGCGACACGCTCCAGCTTGTAGTGCACGACTTTACAAACCTTGATACCTACATTGAGTTAACAGGCCACAGGATACCAGTGGACATAGCCACAAAGGATGTCAAGGTAGAAGATTATTTAGGATTGGTAATACCTGGAGGAAGGGCCCCTGAGTACATCAGAAGGTACAGCGAAGTTGTAGAGGTTACAAAAAAATTCTTTAGCTTGGACAAACCAGTTGCATCTATCTGCCACGGTTCCCAACTATTAGCCGCTTGCGGTGTATTGGCTGGCAGAAAGATCACAAGCTATCCAGCATGTGCTACTGAATGTATGATTGCAGGTGCCAATTGGGTTGATCAAGACGTAGTGGTAGATAAAAATCTTGTAACAGCTCAAGCGTGGCCAAACCACCCGCTTTGGCTTAGAGAATTCGTCAAACTGCTCGGAGCAAAAATAGAAATTTAATATGTGTCAACACAGTAAGAGGGCACAAATTATTTTTTGCGCCCTCTAATCCATAATTTCATACTAAACAAGCAAGTGATAGCAATCCATGCCATCTGAAAGGTAGATGTGGCTCAAGTAGTGCAAAAAAGAGACCTAAACCATTCCATAACCTACCTCCACATATTTGATAATTATAATAATTCTAACATATCAAAATTGCAAAACGATTAAATACTTCTTAAATTTTTATACAATTCTTCGTGCCCTTTTGCCTGATCGTTCAAAGTCTTCTTTGCATCTATGACAAGATCCATAACTGACGGCAATAATATTTTATAAAAAACTTTTTGGCCATCTTTTCTGGAATCTATAATGCCTTGCTTTTTAAGAATCCTAAGGTGCTGGGACAGATTTGACTGCTCTACACCTATCTCTCTTAAGAGCTCGCATACGCACCTTTCCTGTTCACTTAACGTTAACAATATCTGAATTCTGAGGGGGTGAGCCAAAGTCTTAAAAACTTCAGATATCATTTGGTATGCCAAAACCTTCTTCATGCTATCCTCCTAACATAATATTCATAGATTTTAAGAAAAAAAATTCCAAATATTTATATTATTATATTATAAATTCTCAGAATTTAGAATAGACTTTACAATGTTTACATAGCAATTTAAATCTGTTAAACTTTCAAATTGAATATATTTTCTTACGGAGGTGATTTGCATGGATGATATACCAGATTTATGCTGTTTAAAATTCTTAGAATTTGAATTTTGCAAATCACCAAAATGTAAGGAGGTATATTGTGTCTTATGTGAAACTTATTTCAGAATTTTATCTAAGTACACAGATCAATCAAGCAATATTTGATAAAGATAAAAAGAAAGTTGCCAATCTCAGAGATATAGCTATTTGTTGGGACAAAAATATCCCGATTGGAAGAGGCATCAAGTTTTTAAAAGGCTCTAATAAACTAATAAACATAAACCACATAAAAGAGTGGACTAAAGATTCAATAATTCTTGATACTACCCTTGAAAAGGCTGCAGATATCGTGGCAAGAGATGAAGATATCTACATAGTAAAGTGGATACTTGACAAACAGCTCATAAACCTTAAAGGAAAGAAAATAGTCAGAGTAAATGACATAAAAGTTTCTTTTTTTGTTAAGGGACTAGAAAAAAAATTGATACTCCTTGCGATCGATATAGGTTTTTCAGGGATTTTAAGAAGACTGGGTATAAATTTTTTAGAAAATAAGGTCAGGCCTCAACTGATTAGCTGGAGCTATCTTGCTCCAATCAGCAAAAGAACATCGAGCCTGCAGCTATCTACTGAATACAAAGGGCTAAAAGACCTTCATCCTGCTGATATTGCCGATATTATTGAAGACCTTAGCCAGACAGATAGGGACAAAATAATAGAAAGTCTTGACATAGAAAGCGCTGCAGAGGTATTGGCAGAGGCTGATATTGAAACTCAGGTAAACGTCATTGATTCTCTTGACGCAGAGAGGGCTGCAGATATTTTGGAAGAAATGCCATCTGATGACGCAGCAGACATTTTGAGCGAGTTAGATGAAGAAAAATCCCAAGAAATACTCGAGCACATGGATCCAGAGGAAGCAAATGAAGTAATAGAACTGATGAACTATGAAGACGAAGACGTAGGATCGTTGATGACAAAAGACTACATAACCCTTACTGGAGATGAGACTTCAGAAGAGGCACTAAACAAAATTAAAAAAATAGCAGAAGAGGTAGAGACCATCTATGTTTCATACGTAGTTGACAGCGAGGAAAGACTCATAGGGGTAGTGTCTTTAAGGGAGATATTGATATCCAGGCCAGACGAAAAAATAAAAGATGTTATGCAAAAAAACATTATAAGTCTTAATCATTTCGATCATCACGACAAAGCTCTTGAAATATTCGCTAAATACAATCTCTTTACAATGCCCGTAGTAGATAACGAAAATAAACTTCTCGGAATGATTACGGTAGATGATGTGCTGAGACTTCTTATGCCCGATAGAAGCGATGCTGACACCTTCTCAAGATTTGACTCACTGAAAAAGTTTTTGCGAGAAGGAGGAGAATAAGATGGAAAACAAACTCTCTATATTTAAAAGAATTCTGCTATTTTTAGCCATAATGGGTCCTGGGATAATTACAGCAAATGTAGACAACGACGCCGGTGGAATAGCTACCTATTCTATAGCTGGTGCTACAACAGGTTATAAGCTTCTCTGGGTATTAATCCCTATGACAATCGCGCTTATCGTCGTTCAAGAAATGGCTGCAAGAATGGGTGCAGTAACTCGAAAGGGATTAGCGGACCTGATTCGCGAAAACTTTGGCGTGAAAATGACCTTCTTGATACTCATAGGGATATTAATAGCCGACTTTGGAAATACTATATCTGAATTTGCAGGCATTGCTGCAAGTATGGAAATCTTTAATATAAGCAAATACATTTCAATTCCTATTTGCGCAATATTTATATGGTGGACGGTTTTAAAAGGCTCGTATAGATTTGTAGAGAGAATATTTTTATTTGCATGTCTTATATATCTTTGTTATATACCATCTGCCTTTATGGCAAACCCACCTTGGGGAGAGGTTGCAAGAAATATGGTTACACCTCATATCGAATTTAGTGCCTCGTTCTTATCTATACTTATAGGTTTTATAGGAACTACCATTACCCCCTGGATGCAATTCTATATTCAATCTGCTACTGTAGAGAAGGGCCTAACAGAAAAAGAGTACAAGTATATAAGGTTAGACGTAATAACAGGAAACATAATGACAAACGTGATAGCCCTTTTCATTGTTGTTAGCTGTGCGGCAACTCTTTTTGTGCACAAGGTAAATATAGTTGATGCAAAGGATGCAGCTCTCTCTCTGGCACCTTTTGCGGGAAATTTTGCGTCCACACTATTTGCAATAGGACTTTTCAACGCGTCTATTTTTTCTGCTTGTATACTCCCCCTTGCCACCGCTTATTATGTGTGTGAGGCTATTGGTTTTAACGCAGGACTCGATTTTACCTGGAAAGAGGCGCCAGTTTTCTATGCTTTAACAACTTTTTTAATCCTGGTTGGCGCAATTGCAATATTGATACCACACGCACCCTTAATACCTATAATGTTTTGGTCCCAGGTTATAAACGGTGTAATACTGCCATTTGTGCTTCTATATATGCTAAAGATCATAAATAACAAAGATATAATGGGCGAATATACAAATTCAAGGACATTTAACATAATCGCATGGCTCACAACTATCATCTTAATAGTCTTAACCTTGCTTATGGTAATCACTTCTATCTTCCCAAATTTACTCCCATCATAATTTTATTGCCCAGATGGCAGATATGTTCTCTGGGCAAATTACATTCCTTTAAACTTTAATTAGCTCTAAATCTCTTATTAGCTCAAGGTCTCTTTCTATCTCTTCTCCTGGTCTGGTAAGATATCCCCCTATCATTAATGCATTGGCGGCGGAATTTAGCGCTAACTTTTGATATTTTCCAAGAATACTTTCTCGCCCAGCACAAAGCCTGATGGTAGCAAAGGGCAAAACAATCCTAAATATTGCCAGTGTTTTCAACACATCTGATTTCTCAAGAACTTTAATGCCTCCAAGCGGAGTGCCCTTAATAGGTATCAGAACGTTAAATGGCACAGATTTTATACCAAGGTTCTTAAGAGTAATTGCAAATTCTACCCTTTGCTCAAAGGTCTCTCCCAAGCCTATGATCCCACCGACACAAGGGGTGAGGCCTACTCTCTTAACAGCCTCGATAGTCTCAATTCTCTCATCATACGAATGAGTGCTGCATATATTCTCAAAAAAACTTCTTGAAGTCTCGAGATTGTGGTGATATGTAGAAACTCCGACATCCTTTAATCTAATCAGATCTCTTTCGCTAATTATCCCCAAAGACGCGCAGAGCCCAATATCCACTTCATCTTTAAGTTTCTCAAAAACTGGCAATATTTCATCCATTTCAGCACTTGTAGGGCCTCTGCCACTTGATACCAAAGAAAACCTCTTAGATCCATAATTTTTCATCAATCTTGCCTTTGAAATCACATCTTCAGTGCTAACTTTTCTAAAGTTCACTCCTGTATTGAAATGAGAGGATTGAGCGCAAAAAGAGCAATTTTCAGTACAACTGCCCGTCTTATAGCTGATAATCGAACAGACCTCAAAAGATGAAGAATACTTATCCTTTATCTTCCTGGCAATCATAAGCAAACGATGGGCATCAAGATTTAAAAGACCATATATAGCCGATTCGTTTAATCTATTTTCTGGATCAAAGTTCTCTATATCAAACATAGTACCTCCTTGGAATCTCTTCGAAAACCCTATAAAGCTTATCAGCAAATCTTACACAAACAAATATTTTTTTATGTTAAAATTAAATTAATTTTTGAAAAAGGGGGAAACACTTGGAAAGCTCTGAAAGCATAAAAAAAATTTATAATTTCAAAGAAATAGATAAGGACAACCTTGAATCCCTGTGCCCTGCTGCGAGACAAAACGCTGACAACTTTTTAGATGCCCTTTATAGCTTTTTGAGCACGTTTCCAGATTATAACAAATTTCTCGGCAATACTGAAGTCAGAAAAAGACACAGAGAAAAGTTCAAAGCCTGGTTTTTGGAACTATTCTGTGGAAAATACGACGAAAGCTATATTATAAGAACTCAAAAGATTGGACACGTTCATGCCGATATGGGCCTGCCTACACACTACGTTAGCGCAACAATGAGCTTTGTAAGAAATTACATTCATCAGACAATTCTTTTGTCCTGTCCAAGCGAGGAAGAAAGAATAAACTGTAGAGAGTCAGTCGACAAGATCTTAGACATAAATCTTGACATACTAACCAGCTCTTATGTAGACGAAAATAAGATTTATATTGCTCGAACAAACATAGAAAGCAAGATAGTTAGGATCAGCTCAAAGATATCTTATTACTTTGACATTGCCCTGATATTGGCCCTTGTATTCACAAGCTTTATGATATTTGTCCTGTTTCTATCTGATATTTATAACTTCTTAAGGAGCACTTCATCGTTTGAGAGCAGCGTAATAAATATACTTGGAGCTATGCTTATAATCTGGACTATTAGAGAGCTTTTAGAAGAAGAGCTAAAAAGGCTAAAAGGCAAAAAATTTGCCCTCAATATATTTATAAGCCTTGCAATGGCAGCTATGCTCAGAAAAATATTGATATTTTCCTTAGAACCTCACAACTCTACAGAAGTAATCGTGCTTGGATTTCTGGTGTTGATACTTGGCATAGTATATTGGCTTATGAACAAGAGCTCCAATTAAAAGTTATTTTTTCGACTCAGCAAACCTCTCACCCATTTCATAAGCCTTTTGACAGTCTTTTGGAAATTCCTCTGCTCTCCTTTTCGCCTTTGATTCTACGTCAAACTTTGGCGCCACATATTTCGAATAAGTGCTAAACTGATAGGTGTCTGTGACATACATTGTCTCTATAGAGCCAAATATTCTTGCAAGCGAAAATTCTGTCCTTTCAAATATCTTCTTGTATGAGAGCTCCTCCATCATCTTCTCGTTCACGCCCATAGTATAAATAAATCCAACAGGGATCTTTCTCTTAAAAAGGGTAGAATACTGCTCATCGTAAACCAAATATGGAAACGCAAGTCTTTCTATGAAGCATCTCATCTGACCAGTTACATTGGAGAAATATATTGGAGAGCCTAAAATAAGAGCGTCTGCCTCTTCAATTTTTCTTAAAACAGGCTCTAAGTCATCTTTTACTGAGCACCTGCCATAGCTCTTGCCATTCTTAAGCTTACAGTTAAAGCAGCTTATGCACCCCTTGTAATTTAAGTCATAAAGATGAACTATCTCAGCACTCGCACCCATTGAAAGCGCCCCATCAACGGCCCATTTTAACAGTGTTCCTGTATTAAAATCTTTTCTCGGACTGCCATTCACGGCTACTATGTTCATAACAAGCCTCCTTATTTAATTTATTCTTCTTGTGCTATTTCAGTAAAACTCACTTCAAAAAAGCGTTCAGATAAATTACATTATAAATCAGAAATTATATCTGGTGTGTAAAAATCTACAAAAAGTCATGAAAGCTAAAATTTCTATAAGAAATATTATTATAACTATATACATATATTGTGATAGAATAATATATATAACAACATTTAGGAGGCAATTAGATTGGAAGAAATTACATATAAGATCCATCCAATAGTTTTAGGGAGCAAAAGCTTTGACAAGAGTATGATGACGTATCAGTTTAACTATGGCAAACCTTTTATAGTGCCTATTTATAGCTGGTATTTAGAAGGTGGCAGCAAGAATATTCTCATTGACACAGGCGAGTTTATGCCTCTAAAGTCAAAAGATAGAGTTGATGCCCTGGGGGCAAAAATATATAGCTTCGAAGAAGGACTCTCAAAGTATAATCTCACCCCCGAAGATATAGACATAGTAATTCATACTCATCTACATAACGACCACTGTGAAAATGATTCAAAGTGTAAGAACGCAACATTTTACGTTCATGAAAATGAGCTAAAACAGATCCATGACCCGCATCCGCTCGACTTTAGATATATGGAAGACTTTATCTTAGACGCCGAGGAAAACAACCAGATCATCTCTCTGAAAGGCGATGCGGATATCCTACCTGGCATAAAGATGATATTCACGCCAGCACACTCACCCGGCGGTATGTCTGTACTGGTAAATACTGAAAAAGGCAAAGTGTTAATAACAGGCTTTTGCGTAATAGACGAGAACTTTAACCCACCGCCAAATGTAATAGGAATGGGAATGGAAGTAATACCTCCAGGAACCCTGATAAATTCATACGAAGCATACGATATTTTAGTAAAAGTTAAAGAGATGGCCGACATCATAGTTCCACTGCACGAGCCAAGATTTGCAAAAATAGATACAATTTAGACAAATCTAATCATTAAAGAGCTGGCCTTTTAAGCCAGCTCTTTTTTATTTTAGGTAAATTTATAATTATATTTCTTCAAAAATTCCTGAGAGGTCTTTAAAATGCGATGTAGTCCTCAGAATTAAATATATTTGATATGCGCTATCCCAGTAATGCTCAACAATGATTTAAATTTTTATACAATATTAAAACTAAATTTGACAAAAAAAATATAATATAGTACTTTTATCGCAGGGAGGCAATTTAAGGGAGGCTCCTCATATAAGACAACATTAAAATCGGGGGCATATTCAGGATAATATTAATTTGATTCGGGAATTGCCAAAGGATTTTTTTAGAAAAAATCGCTTTATAATATGTCCAATTTAATTTCAGTTTTTCAAACAACAGGGAGGAATAATATATGGGTCAAAGTTACATTCGGGGGCATATTCAGGATAATATTAATTTGATTCGGGAAGTATTACAGGAATGTTTTAGAAAAAATCGCTTTATAATATGTCCAATTTACTTAAAATTCTTCAAAAATAAGGGGTGGAAAGAAGCAAACTCTGTGCAGTTTGGCAGAAGTGTGAAAATTTTGTTTTTCTCCCTTTCATTTCTGGCAGTTGCACAGCTATGGGGGCAGATCCCTGTCAGAGCAGCAAACCTCACCGTTGACACAAGCGTAGGCAACTCGCCCTATAGTATCACTGGGAACACTTCATACAACAATGAATCGGTTGGTCTAAGCTTGAACGGCGGAATAATGAACCAGGCGGGTTACTTAAATACAGTCTACAATGCGCTCAATGTAGGCGCACAATACAACGCTCTTGGAACCTACAACCTCAGCGGGACTGGCAATCTACAAGCACTGGGAACAAGCGCTGGTTTTTCGTGGGAATACATAGGAGTCAGCGGAGGCACAGGGACGTTCAAACAGACAGGTGGAACAAATACTATTACAGGTGGCACAATGTTTGTCGGATCAGACGTTTTCGTATCGGGTAAGACATCAACTGGCACATATAATCTCAGCGGAGGCACAATTATTGTCACCAGATTACTCGAGGCTTCCGGAGCTGAGCTAATAGGAGATAGCTCAGGTATAGGAACGTTCAATCAGACAGGCGGACAAAATCTGGACAACAATGGGGTATTTATAGGATCTGACGCTGCATGGCGCTATTCTAATAAATTAGCTACAGGAAGTATAGGTATATATAACCTCAGCGGCGGCATCCTTAACACAGGCGGAAATGCAGTGGCAGGCCTTAGTGGCGATGGTGGCGAGGTCGTCGGAGATGCAGGAGGTACAGGGACCTTTAATCAAACAGGCGGACAAAATATTGCCACAGATGGCGGCTTGGCTGTCGGGTCAGACATTTACGGAGCAGGTGTGGGTGGCATAGGCACATTTAACCTCAGTGGAGGCAGCCTTATTGCTTCCGGATTGGTTGGCTCTGCAAACGGCGGAATCGTTAACTCTACAGGCGGCGAAGTCATCGGCACATGTCAGGGATTTGGAACGTTCAATCAGACAGGCGGGACAAATACAGTCCTGGTTGGGCTGTTTGTTGGATCCCAAGTCACTTATCCTTTGGCTCCAACCAAAAACATCTCGCCCGGCACGGGTATTTATAATCTCAGCGGCGGGACACTTACTGCCAGCGGAAACGGAGCGCTCGGCTCCTCAGGTTACATACCCGGTGAGGATATAGGCGATGCAGGCAGTACGGGAACATTCAATCAAACGGGTGGGATAAATATAGTAACCAACGGCCTGGTTCTGGGTACGGACTTATTTGACTCAATTAACGCTGGTGCGGGCAAAGGAACCTACAATCTCAGCGGGGGCACCTTACAGTCCGATTTCGAATGGGTAGGAGGCGCTAGTGCAGGAACGTTCACCCAGACCGGTGGAATCAATATAGTTACCGGCAATAATGCTCAATACGGCATCGAAATGAACGGTGGAACCTATCACCTAAATGGCGGGACACTTAGCACAAACTCAATCGACGGAAACCTTGACAATGAAGGCGGGGTCTTTATGCCTTCAAAAGCTGGGTCAATTTTTACTGGCAATTATACGCAGGGCAAAAACTCAGCTTTGCAAATAGGAATAGCTTCGCCTAGCAACTATAACTGGCTCGAAATGTCCAACACTGGAACAGTTACGTTCAATGGTGGCACAATAGAACCTGTGCTCCAGGGCGGTTTTGTACCTACTCCAGGCCAAACATTTGATATTATTAAGGATGCACAAAATATAACAGGCATACCTACGGTTGCCAATTTCACAGCGACATTGGTGGGAACAGCAGGGAATATAGCCGACCCAGGAATATCAATCAGCGTATCTCGTAATTATACTAACTCGGTGCTCACTCTGACACAGAATCAACTGCAGGTTGGAAATATGCTGAACGATATTTCCGCAACCACTACAGGAGACATAGGAACTGTTTTGCACACTATCGACAGTATACCAACTTCCCAAGCCAATTCAGTTGCCAACGCCTATCAACAGATCTCACCTGACATGGCGGCCTCTTTAGCTAATCTGGGTTTTGCAGCATCCAACTTCTTCCAACAAGATATCATCGATAGGATCACAAGCAACCGATACGCCAGACTTGCAGGTGAAAACACTGGTTCTTATGGACCTAATGAAACAAAAAAGTTAAACTGTTGGAATTTCTATGCCGATCCACAAGTTTTCTGGGGTTCTCAGGATTCTACAGCAAACGAAACAGGGTATAACTTTTCCATTGTCGGTCTTACTGTAGGAGCAGACTATAAAGTAAGAAAGGATCTGCTTGTCGGTATAGCCAGCGGATATGCCCATACTTATGCAGGCTTCAACGATAATATGGGAAATGTGCAAAACCAAACCGTTCCAATCATACTATATGCATCTTACTTCCCAGGCAAATTCTATGCATTCGGTTCGGCAGGGTACGTTGTGAACTCTTTTGACACGAATCGTCAGATATCTTTTATCAACCGTACAGCATCTGGCTCCACAACAGGCAACATGTTGAATAGTTACGGAGAAGCAGGCTACGATCTAAGAGTTGGAAACGTTGTAATCACGCCTATGGCCAGCCTCTCATATTCCAGCATCAAGATCAATGGACTTGGAGAAACAGGGGCAAACTCGCTCGATCTGCAAGTTGGTTCACAGCACGCCGAATCGCTCCAATTCAGCCCAGGTGTAAGGCTCGCTAGCACCGTAAAGTACGGCAAGTCTTTGGTTAAATTTCAATTGTATGCGAACTACGCACATGAGTTTGCCAATGACAGCAGAAACATTAATGCTAGCCTTGCACAGGTTGGAATACCATTCAATTTCCAGTCCCAGCAACTGGGCAGAGACTTCGGAATAATTGGCGCAAATATCAATGTATATTCAGGAAAGAACTTTTCAGTGCATCTCGATTCCAACACGGAGATTGGACGCGACAATTACAGCGCATCAATGGTCGATGCAAAGCTAAGTTTCAAGTTCTAAAGAGGGTCAACAGAAACTTGATATACAAGATCTGGAAAAGTTTTTGATATAAAGAACAAAATAAATAGGCCGAGGAAGTGAAATATCCTCGGCCGTATTAAATAAAAATCTGAATTAATCAAATAAGTAAGAATAAAATTTTAATAACACTTCTAAATATTTACAGCCTATCGCCATCACGCCATCCCGATCTTATAAATTGACAGTGCCCTATAAAACGAGTAAATCATAAGGTAAATATAAATCTTGAATATGCAACAACTATATGTAAAATTAAAAACCCACAAAACATTGCTACAAAGGCATTTGTTAGCTTTTTTTATTTTATTTGCTGCAAAAGTCAGGAGCATGTAACCTCCAAAATTTCTAAGAAATTCCAATACTATAAATCTTTAAATAGCCATTTAATTTGCTACCAAGGTTGGTTTAAAAAACATTGAAAAATGGTGGTAATATAAACGAAATACTTTATAGCAAGGTATGATTGAACAGTTTAAGTTTATTTAAGACACTTTTGGAGGGCGAAAATAGGTGAGAAAAAACAAGAAATCAATTTTTGAGAAGATTGATAAAAACTTCGTAAAGGTAAAATATGGTTTTTCTTATTTTACTTTTAGGCCTAAAAGTAAAATAAAAGAATTTATAATTTACTTTGGTGAGCAAAATGAATATTAAAAATTTCACAGCCGGCGTTTATAAAAAAGGCTATAAAGATAAAGGGGCAAAAAATGAAAAATAACAATGAACCGCTGGAAAAACAGCTCTGGAAGGCTGCAGACAAGCTAAGGAAAAATATTGATGCTGCAGAATACAAACATGTGGTCTTAGGTTTGATTTTTCTGAAATACATATCAAGCGCATTTGAAGATTTATACGAGAAGTTGAAAGTCAAGGAATTCTCCGATCCAGAAGATAGGGACGAATATAAAGCTGAAAACGTCTTCTATGTGCCGCAAAAAGCGCGCTGGTCATATCTACAAGCTAATGCAAAGATTCCTGAGATTGGCAAATACATTGATGATGCAATGGATATTATAGAAAAAGAAAACCCTTCACTTAGAGGAGTTTTGCCAAAGGTTTATGCCAGAGGGAATCTGGACATTACAAGCTTGGGCGGATTAATCGATCTTATAAGCAATATCACTTTAATTGAAGCTAAAAAAAGAAGTTCTGATGTCCTGGGACATGTTTTCGAATACTTCCTGGGCGAATTTGCTTTAGCAGAAGGCAGAAAAGGCGGACAGTTCTATACACCGCGAAGCGTAGTAGAACTCCTTGTTGAAATGTTAGGGCCATACAAAGGAAGAGTTTTCGACCCGTGCTGCGGTTCAGGCGGTATGTTCATACAATCTGAAAAGTTCGTTCTTGCCCATCAGGGAAAAGTTAACGATATATCCATCTATGGTCAGGAGAGCAACCAAACCACCTGGCGACTCTGCAAAATGAACCTTGCAATTAGAGGAATTGATAGCTCCCAGGTTAAATGGAACAATGAGGGATCTTTCTTAAACGATCTCCACAAAGACCTAAAGGCAGATTTCGTAATTGCCAATCCCCCGTTTAACGATAGCGACTGGAACGGTGAACTGTTGCGAAAGGATGGGCGCTGGAAGTATGGCATCCCTCCAGAAGGAAATGCCAACTATGCCTGGATCCAACACTTCATCTATCACCTTGCACCTGGCGCAAGGGCTGGCTTTGTTCTGGCGAAGGGGGCTCTAACTACCAAAACAAACGGAGAGTACGAAATCAGAAAAAAAATAATTGAAGATGACTTAGTAGATTGTGTTGTAAATCTTCCACCCAAGCTATTTCTAAATACTCAGATTCCTGCCTCACTGTGGTTTTTGAGAAGGAACAAGACGACCAGGCAAGGCGAGATTCTCTTTTTAGATGCAAGAGATATGGGGGTACTTATAAATCGAAGAACAAAGATCTTGACAGATGAAGATGTACAGAAGATAGCACAAACATATCACAACTGGGCACAGACAAAATCAGCCTCTGGCAAATACGAAGATATCTCTGGTTTTTGTAAATCATCAACCATTGAAGAGGTAAAAGCTCTTGACTATGTGCTAACTCCAGGCAGATATGTGGGGCTACCCGAAGAAGAAGACGACTTTGACTTTGTAGAGAGGTTTTCAAAGCTAAGGAAAGAATTTATGGAACAGCTAAAAGAAGAAGAGAATCTCAATAAGTTAATACTGGAAAACCTGGAAAAAATCCAAATAAATGACATTGATAAATAAATTTCTAAAAATATGATCGAAAATATTTATATATATAAAATTATGACAAACAATAAAGCAAAATCTGTTAAAATATTTTTAACACTTAGTGTTAAAAATATTGACATTATTTTGTGTTAGGGTTATATTTATTGTGAAAATTATTGTAAAGAAAAGAAAATTAAGAAACATATTAAATTCTAAAAAAGAGCTAATAAAACAATATGGCAATGATATGGCGGACAAAATTATGCAAAGGATAGACGATATTTCAAAGATTGAAAATCTTGAAAATCTTATGGAGTTACCAGGACGTCATCATCTTTTAGAAGGCGACAAAAAAGGATATTTTGCATGTGATCTTAAACAACCGTATAGACTTATATATAAACCAGCTAACAATCCTTTGCCTAAAAGAGCAGATGGAAGCTTGATATATTCAGAAGTTACTGAAATTGAGATAATTGAGATTATAAATTATCACTAAGGGGTTCATTATGATTAAGGAAGAAAAAAATATGCTAAAACCAGATTATGCAGTTCATCCTGGAATAACTTTAAGGGAGAAACTGGAAGAATTAAACATTTTTCCCAAGGAATTTGCAATAAGAATTGGGAAACCTATAAAAACTATCTCTAACGTCTTAAATGGAAAGTGCTCAATTACTCCAGAGATGGCAATTCAATTTGAGAAAGTATTACATATACCAGCAAGTTTCTGGATATCAAAGCAATCAAGCTATAACGAATTTATTGCAAGAGAAAAAGAAAGAGATAAGTTAAATATTGATATTCCCTGGTCTAAAAATTTTCCATATTCAATGTTGGCAAAATTAGGATATGTAAAAAGCGTTCGCAATTTAAAAGAAAGAGCAAAAGAATTGTTATCATTTTTCAATATTTCAACTTCCGAAGCATGGAAAAACATCTATTTTAATCAAGAAGTTCCAGTTTTTTTCAGAATATCTCTCAAAAACAGAAAAAATCCTTACGCCATCTCTGCACTTTTAAGAATGGGAGAAATAGAGGCAAGTAAATTAAATGCACAATCATTTAATAGGAAAAAACTTAAAGATATTATAATAGAGTTAAAAGAAATTATGAGATCAGAAACATCAGACTATTTAAAAAAGATTCAGGAATGTTGCCTTAAGGTTGGAGTTAAGGTCGTTTATACTGTAAATTTACCAAAAACATCCATAAATGGAGTGGTTAGATGGATAGATGACAATCCTGTAATCCAACTTACAGACAAATACAAACGATATGATATATTCTGGTTTTCTCTTTTTCATGAACTCGGACATGTAATTCTTCACGGAAATAAAAAAAATATTTTTCTGGAAAATATTGAAGATATTGAAGATAAAAATGAAGAAGAAAGAGGTGCAGATAGATTTGCAGCAAACTATTTATTAGACGAAAGGGAATTCAATCAAATTTTAGACAAAATAAGTTCTTTACCGCCAGGGGGCAAAAATGAAGAAGCTATTATAGAAATTATTGAAGATTTTGCAGAAAAGTTTAAAACTCATAAGAGCATAATTGCAGGAAGGATTTTACATTGTAAAGAAGAACTATATGCTTTAGGATTTTTACAAAAAAGCATAAAAAAGGTTGATTTTGCTGAAATAATAGGAGCCTGCGATGAACGAAAAAGTGCCTGATGGGTGGAAAAGGGTTAAGTTGGGGGAAGTAGTAGATATAAAACACGGTTTCGCATTTAAAGGAGAGGGTATTACCTATGGCGAAACAGAAGCCATTTTATTAACTCCTGGTAATTTCAACATAGGTGGAGGCTTTAAGTCTGAAAAACAGAAATATTACAAAGGTCAATTTCCAAGAGAATACGTATTGTCTGAAGGAAGTTTTATTATTACAATGACTGACCTCAGTAGAAATTCTGATACACTTGGATACTCTGCAAAGATACCTTTTTACAAAAACAAAATATTCTTACACAATCAACGAATTGGTTTATTAGATTTTATTGATAATAATGTATGTAAAGAATTTATATACTGGCTAACAAGAACTCCAGATTATCACTGTTTTATAGTAAACTCTGCAAGTGGTACATCTATTATGCATACATCGCCATCTAGAATAAAAAATTATGAATTTTATATGCCACCCTTTCTCGAACAAAAAGCCATTACCTCTGTGCTTTCATCTTTGGATGACAAGATAGACCTTCTCCACCGCCAGAACAATACGTTAGAGCAGATGGCAGAAACGCTTTTTAGAAGGTGGTTTGTAGAAGAGGCAAAAGAGGAGTGGGGAACCTCAACAATTGGCGAACAATTAACAACTGTGTTAGGTGGGACTCCATCAACAACTAAGCAAGAGTATTGGGATGGGGATGTGCCTTGGATAAATTCTGGTGAGGTAAATAAATTTAGAATATATAAACCAACACGATATATAACAAAACTTGGTCTTGAAAATTCGAATACTAAAATTTTACCAAAAGGAACAATCGTTATAGCTATTACAGGGGCAACTCTTGGACAAATAAGCTTATTAGAAATAGATACTTGTACAAATCAGTCAGTAGTTGGCATAATACCGAATAAAAACTATCCGAAAGAATTTGTATTCTTTTGGATCAAACATACCATCAAAGAAATTATTTTAAACGAAACTGGAGGAGCCCAACCTCATATTAATAAAAACGATATTTATAAAACAAAATTAATTGTGCCGCCACTATCTATTATAAAAGAGAAGGTATCAATATTGAGTGATTATTTTAATATAATAATAAATAACAATAATCAAATCAGTGCACTGGAAAAACTTAGAGATATACTGCTACCAAAACTCATGAGCGGAGAAGTGAGAGTAAGAATATGAAAGAAATAGAAAAAAATATTTTAACAATTGATCAAAATATTTGTGAAAATATAGAAATATTTAACAAAGAGGAAAGAGGATTACTTTCACAAAACATTCTAAAGGAGCTGAGAGACTTTGTTGAACATATTTCTCTATTAACTTACAGCGATGGAAAAGAAATTAATAATTCATATGATAATATAAAAAAAGCCATTAATTATATTAAATCAAAAGGAAACTTTAGCTTTTTAAGCAAATTTCATGACTTTTTACAGAATGTATCTTCTCACTATACATACGACAAAGATAGTTCAGAGCGATTAATGCTAAAATATTATGAATATCTATTAAAAATAAAATCTTATCTTAAAGAAAAATATAATTTAGAAGTACTTCAAAATATTGATAAATTTCCGCTTAACATGGATCAAACTACACAAGAATATTATGAAAAAATAGTTCAAAAAATTAATAACCAGAACAATAATTCCTATCCTGACAGATATTATATTCAAAAGATAAAACCATTTTTTGTAAACAAAAAAGTATATTCCGAAGTAACATTTACAAGAGCAAGCGATAATATTAGTAAATTTGATAGATTGATAGCTTATACAAAATTTGATATACCATCACATTATGCTATAAAACTTTGGCTAAGAAATGATTCTATTAATATCTTAGATAAAGATATGCCTATCAGAATAATAGAAGATTGGGTAGTTTCCATACGCCCGTGTGAATTGAATAATTTTGCTAGTATTTTCGGTTTAAATTTAAATATTTCAAGTGGGCATAAGGAATACAAAAATTTAATGAGATTTTTAACTAAATCTAATTATAATCTAGTTGATTTAGTTACTGCAGAAAATTACGAAGAATTAAAAATTGGTTTAACTAAAAACAGTGAAAGTAAAGAATTTTTAATTGTTTTAGACAAATGTAATGAGTTGATACAAAACAATGCTAATGGTAGTAACGTAATAAAATACTTACTGTATAGTCTTAAAAATAAAATTATTAAACAACAACAATTCGATAATAACTTTTGCAACTATAAACAAGGCTTAAAATTAAAATATGGTTGTATACCATTTGACCAAATGCCATTTTGCACTTCTCTTGTGAATCACAATCCGAGTATAAGTGATTTGTTTGAATGTTTAGATTTCACTAATAGAGAACACGAATTTTTGGCAAGAATAATTAAAAATAATACCGAAATAAAGGGAGAGTTATATACTAAAAAAGATGATATCTGTGGATTTGAACATATAGATAGCTTAATAAAAAAATACAATGATTCATTATATAAAGGACATAATGAAATACGAAGTATAAAAACTTACAATAATTTTGTTTACATCTCTAAATATGAATCAGATACTATTGAGATTATAAAAAAAATTAAAGAATTAACTACATCTGGAGTAAGGGGTTATAAAGACTCTGTTGATTATTGGTTAAAAGAAACCCCAAATATAATTGATTGTGATGAGAAAAAAGAGGCAATTAGAAAAATATTTGAAAAATCTCATGTAGCTATTATTTACGGTGCGGCTGGAACAGGAAAATCAACCTTAATAAATCATATATCTCAATTTTTCAATGAGCAAAAAAAATTATTTTTAGCTAATACAAACCCTGCTGTAGACAACTTAAAAGGGAAAGTTCATGCTTCAAATTGTGAATATAAAACGATTACCAAGTTTTTATCACAAAATCAGTTAGATAATTATGGTTTACTCTTTGTTGATGAATGTAGCACTGTTAGCAATAAGGATATGGTTGAAATTTTAAAAAAAGTTCCATATAAATTACTTATATTGGTAGGTGATACTTATCAAATTGAAGCAATTAGATTTGGTAATTGGTTCAGTATTTTAAAAAAATTTATTCCTGAAGAATCTATAGCTGAATTAACAAAACCTTATCGTGCAAAGAATAAAGAATTACTTGATTTATGGGATAAAGTTAGAAGTTTAAACGATGATATAGTAGAATATCTAGTAAAAAAAGGTTATACCACCAAATTAGATAACTCTATTTTTGAAAAGAATGAAAACGAAGACGAAATAATTTTATTGTTAAATTATGATGGTTTTTATGGAATAAATAATATCAATATTTTTTTACAAGCCAACAATAGGAATAATCCAATATACTTGGGAGAACAAATATTTAAAATAGGTGACCCAATTTTATTTAATGAAACAAAAAGATTTGGTCCTGCGATATATAATAATTTAAAGGGAAAAATTGTTGGCATAAATAACTTTGAAGATAAAATTCAGTTTGATATTGAAGTTTGTAAAAGTATTAATGAGATAGATATCTCAGGTTATGATTGTGAATTGATAGAAAATTTAGATAATAACAATTCTATAATAAGATTTAGTATTAATAAATATAAAAACACAGATGAAGATGACGAATCACCAAATACAGTAATTCCTTTTCAAATTGCATATGCTGTTTCTATTCATAAAGCACAAGGCTTAGAATATGATTCTGTAAAGATTGTTATATCTAATGAAATTGACGAATTAATAACGCATAGTATTTTTTATACAGCAATAACAAGAGCAAAAGAAAAATTGAAAATATATTGGACACCTGAAACTGAAAATAAAGTTTTAAAAATTTTAAAGTCATCAAAAAAAAATATAGGAAAAGATATAGGTTTATTAAAATCAAAGTTAAAAGATATTAACCATGACTAAATTATCTGAATCACAAATTGAAAGCTTCGCAATTGAACTTCTTAAACATCAAGGCTATAGCTATCTTTTTGGACCTGATATTGCACCTGATGGAAAGTATCCAGAAAGGAATAGCTTTGAAGATGTGATCCTATTTGAAAGGCTGGGAAAAGCCTTAGAGAGAATCAACCCAAAGATCCCATTCGATGCTCTAAAATATGCCATTCAAGAGATTGGACGATTTCACTCCCCCGAACTGATAGCCAGCAATGAGATATTTCATCGTATGCTGACAGAAGGCGTTAAAGTTACCTATCGTAAAGGTGGAGAGGAAAGAGGAGATCTTGTCTGGCTTATAGATTTTAACAACCCAGAAAACAACGAATTTTTAGTAGTCAATCAATTTAAAGTTGTTGAAAATAATATTAATAAAAGGCCTGATATCATACTTTTTATAAATGGACTACCCATCGTGACAATGGAGCTAAAAAATCCTGCAGATGAACAAGCTACTATTCGCTCAGCATTTAGGCAGCTGGAAACCTATAAAGATACAATACCAACGCTTTTTAAATATAATGAAGTTTTGATTATATCAGATGGTCTTGAGGCAAAAGCTGGAAGTCTTTCAGCCGGAACCGATCGCTTTATGACCTGGAAAACAGTCGATGGTAGATCTGAAGCATCCCATCATTTAAGTCAGATTGAAATATTAATTTCAAATATGCTTAATAAAGAGACTCTTCTTGATTTGATAAGATATTTTATTGTTTTCGATAGATCCAAAAAAGAGGATGAAGAAACAGGGCAAATTAATATAAAAACAAGTAAAAAGATTGCTGCATATCATCAGTATTATGCAGTAAACAAGGCAGCAGAGTCCACTCTAAGAGCTGTAGGCCTTAATGCAGACTACATCTCTCAAGACAACCCCGAATATCCTTATCTCCCAAGCGCAAAAACACAACCAAAAGGAGACAAAAAAGCAGGCGTTGTCTGGCATACCCAGGGAAGCGGAAAATCCCTTTCTATGGTCTTTTATGCAGGTAAGGTTATACAGATGCTCGATAATCCTACAATTTTGGTAATTACCGATAGAAACGACCTTGACGATCAGCTCTTTGATACCTTTGCAGCATCAAAACAGATCCTAAGACAAGATCCTGTTCAGGCAAGAAATAGAGAGCACTTAAAACAACTTTTGAAAGTGGCGTCCGGAGGTATCGTTTTTACCACTATCCAGAAATTTCAGCCCGATGATGATAATACTTACGACATGTTATCAGATCGAAAAAATATTATCGTCATCGCTGATGAGGCACACAGGACGCAATATGGATTTAAAGCTAAAATCGACTCTCAAACTGGAGAGATCAAATACGGCTTTGCCAAATACATACGTGACGCCTTGCCCAACGCCACATTTATTGGATTTACTGGAACTCCAATTGAAAAATCTGATAGAAATACCCCTGCAGTTTTTGGAAACTATATTGATGTATATGATATCGCTCAGGCAGTAAGAGATAAATCCACCGTGCCCATATTCTATGAGAGTCGGCTTGTAAAGGTAAGCTTAACCGAGGACGGCAAAAGATTAGTAAAAGAATTGGACGAAGAACTTGAATATGAAACGCTCACAGAAACACAAAAGCTAAAAGCAAAATGGACCAAGCTTGAAGCTATCGTAGGGAGCAAACAGCGTTTAAAACAGCTTGCCAGCGACATTGTGTATCATTTCGAACAAAGACAGGAAGCGTTTGAGGGAAAGGGAATGATTGTAACAATGTCTCGTAGAAGTGCAGCCAAGCTATACAAAGAGATAATCAAAATACGCCCTAACTGGCATAACGACGACTTGAAAAGGGGCACTATCAAAGTGGTAATAACCTCATCATCAGCAGATGGCCCAGAAATTGCAAAACACCATACCAACAAAAGCCAAAGAAGACTGCTTGGCGATAGGATGAAAAATCCCCAGGATGAGCTAAAGCTCGTGATTGTCCGCGATATGTGGCTAACTGGTTTTGACGTCCCCTGTTTGCACACAATGTATATTGACAAGCCGATGAAGGGTCATACGCTAATGCAGGCCATTGCCAGAGTAAATAGGGTTTACAAGGATAAACCATCAGGCCTAATCGTTGACTATCTTGGGCTTGCATCTGACCTCAAAGAGGCTCTTTCCTTCTATTCCGAAAGCGGCGGGAAAGGGGATCCGGCAATTATACAAGATGAGGCCGTTTCAGTGATGATGGAAAAACGAGAAGTCGTCTCTCAGATGTTTTATGGCTTTGATTACCAAAAATACTTTACATCTGATACATCACAGAAGTTATCTATAATTCTTGCTGCAGAAGAGCACATTCTCTCCCTTGAAGATGGCAAAAAGAGGTTTATAGACGAGGTAAGCGCTCTATCAAAATCATTTGCTATTGCAATCCCTCATGAGCAAGCATTGATTATTAAAGAGGAGGTAGCTTTTTTCCAAGCGGTAAAATCAAGATTGGTGAAATTTGAGATTAAAGAGGGAGGAAAAACAAATGAAGAGATGGAAACAGTCATAAGACAGGTAATAGATAAAGCTTTGGTAAGCGAGCAGATAATCGATATATTTGACGCTGCAGGCATTAAAAAACCAGATATTTCTGTTCTCTCAGAAGAATTTCTTCTGGAAGTAAAAAATATGAAACACAAAAATATCGCTATCGAAATCTTAAAAAAACTACTTAATAATGAGATTAAGGGCAGAATAATGAAAAGTTTTGTTCAGAGTCAGAATTTACTTAATATGCTGGAAAAATCCATAAAAAACTACCAAAACAAAATACTTACTGCAGTTCAAGTAATAGATGAATTGATAAAGCTCGCCCAAGAAATCAAAGATTTAGACAAAGAACCAGAAGAAATGGGGCTTTCAGATTACGAGTATGCCTTTTATACCGCTGTGGCCGATAACCAAAGCGCAAAGGATTTGATGGGGAAAGAGAAGCTCAGAGAGCTTGCTGTGGTACTATATCAAAGAGTCAAAGAAAATGCCTCGATTGACTGGACGATTAGAGAGAGCGCAAGAGCAAAGCTGCGCGTTATAGTAAAGAGAACGCTAAGAAAATATGGCTATCCCCCAGATATGGAACTCTTGGCTACCGAAACAGTATTAAAACAAACAGAATTAATCGCGAATGAAATAAGCAAATCATAAAAATATAAAAGCTATTTGTTATTGCAAAATAATTATAAATTCATTAAAAATAACTGACTTCTCTTTTACAGATCCTTTAATAATTATCATTTTTAAACCACTACAATATTTCTTATAAAATTTAAAAGAACTTTTTCTTTCAACCTATCCCTGGGAGTTATGTTATAGCCTTCCTTATAAGGTTTGATAAAATATTTTTTAAGTAATAATATCTTCGTTTCATATTTATTCTGCAAATCTTTTGATAATTGAACGTCTTTTTTAGATTCTAATTTTAGCTCGGCTTTAAGCCTATTAAGAATATTTTTCAGTATCATTTCATTAGAATCGTCATTATCAAAATCTGATAGCAGTTCTTGGGTAGAATATCCAATTTGTTTACTAAACTCATAAGATTCTTCAACCAATTCTGAAGTTAAAGAATCTTTTATATTTTTAAAATCTTTTTTGCGGATATCTTTAGAGATTTTTTTAACCAGCTCAGATTCAATTAAAAATTTCTTAGCAAGCTTTTCACTAAAATCTTGATCCACTGACATTTTATAATTCACCCCTCAAAACGACATAATAATAAAGTATAAACTTATTTTTTAATTAATGTCATTTTTGCTTACTTTCTTTGTATAGATGACTTTGCCGCCTTCTTTTTTTATAAAATTTAATACATCATTATTTGATATTGGCAAAGGCAAATATTTTATAACTTTAAATACAGGCATAACTTTTTTACTGCAAGACACATAAACAGCTGCACACCTTTTTAAATCAAGTATGAATTTTTCATCTGAGCCAGAATAGGCTATAAGTCTACTTACCCCATCTGGTAATATTTAAAAATCTGGCGTAGTAATTTGAGAAAAATCATCTTCCCATTCAAATAGATTATATAAATGGTGGGTTCCACCATATTTTTTCTCTAAAATATCACATTCATCATTTAATATTCTTGCAATAATAACCATGGATGATGATTCAACCTCAACCTGATCAAACGCTTCTAATTCAGAGATATTTGAATTTTTTCCCATTAAAAAACCTCCCTTTTTTAATTTTTAAAAGATATTTTATAAATAAAAAAGCAAAATTTAAAAATGGAAATAAGGGTATCGTCGCCCAAAATATAAGATCTCAGAGGATCGGGCTAGTCGCAATCCCTTATTCATCAGGGAATTTCTCTAACATTAAACCAGAAGAAATATTTAAACCAAAATATGAAGATGTGTCGCAATCCCTTATTCATCAGGGAATTTCTCTAACAAAGGTTGGTCTAAAGAGCGGCAGGGGTTATGTTTTTGAAGTCGCAATCCCTTATTCATCAGGGAATTTCTCTAACAATACAATGCCAGATTATTTGTTTTCAGATTATCTGTCGCAATCCCTTATTCATCAGGGAATTTCTCTAACTCAAAACTTCTTCAGATGTATGAAAGTGAAGACCAAGAAAACGTCGCAATCCCTTATTCATCAGGGAATTTCTCTAACACATCAGATTTTGAATTTATTTTTCTCAGAGTTCTATTTTAAGTCGCAATCCCTTATTCATCAGGTAATTTCTCTAACAGAGAGTCCCTTTGTTAAAGGAAAAATAAAAGGAGGTAATGTCGCAATCCCTTATTCATCAGGGAATTTCTCTAACCTGGAAATTTGCTAATCGTAAATAGATTAGCAATAGAAAGTATAGTCGCAATCCCTTATTCATCAGGGAATTTCTCTAACTATCAAGAAAAAGGTTACACGGAAAATCTTTATGTTTACGTCGCAATCCCTTATTCATCAGGGAATTTCTCTAACATGAAGTGTAGGGTATGCGGGAATAGGATTGATGAGTCGCAATCCCTTATTCATCAGGGAATTTCTCTAACATTAGCATTGTTTAATCAGGCTGGGCTTGAGCTAATAGAAAGTCGCAATCCCTTATTCATCAGGGAATTTCTCTAACAGCTTGTTACTGTATAAACACGGGTTTATACCAACGGTAGGTCGCAATCCCTTATTCATCAGGGAATTTCTCTAACATATCGGGTTTGTTAGATGAGTTGGCAGAATGTGATACAGAGTCGCAATCCCTTATTCATCAGGGAATTTCTCTAACAAAATGGAAGTTGGTAAATGTTATATGATTACCTTTCTTGGGTCGCAATCCCTTATTCATCAGGGAATTTCTCTAACCTATAGAAAAATGAGCGAAGGAGTTTATACTTTTAAGTCGCAATCCCTTATTCATCAGGGAATTTCTCTAACAGATAGAATATTTAGAGATTGGGAGTAACGAAGTAATTATGTCGCAATCCCTTATTCATCAGGGAATTTCTCTAACGAGAATAACCACCCGTTCCGAGTAGGAGATATGGTTATGTCGCAATCCCTTATTCATCAGGGAATTTCTCTAACGAAGGAGAAAAAAATGAAGTGTAGGGTGTGCGGTAACAAGTCGCAATCCCTTATTCATCAGGGAATTTCTCTAACAAAAAATGTCTAAAAAAGTTGGTCAAGTGAATATGAGTAAGTCGCAATCCCTTATTCATCAGGGAATTTCTCTAACTTAAAAGCGATTGTAGAAAACAAGACCCTGGCACAGGAAGTTAAGTCGCAATCCCTTATTCATCAGGGAATTTCTCTAACTATAGTATGAGACCAATAACAAGAATATCAGAACTATTAGATGTCGCAATCCCTTATTCATCAGGGAATTTCTCTAACCTGAGGGAAGATTACCTATGTTTTCAGTGGAGTTAGAGTTTGTCGCAATCCCTTATTCATCAGGGAATTTCTCTAACATCAGAACTATTAGATGAGTTATCGGAATATGTAACATAGTCGCAATCCCTTATTCATCAGGGAATTTCTCTAACTATAAAGAATGAAATACCCCATAGACATTGGAAGATTAGTCGCAATCCCTTATTCATCAGGGAATTTCTCTAACTGATATTATCAAATTTGTAAGAAATGCAACTTGTATGATTGTCGCAATCCCTTATTCATCAGGGAATTTCTCTAACCAATAGAATAACAAAACTGTATGAAAAGATGTTCGGTGTAGTCGCAATCCCTTATTCATCAGGGAATTTCTCTAACACTGGATTGCCCAGTAAAGAATGATATCCCTCGAAAGCATTGGTCGCAATCCCTTATTCATCAGGGAATTTCTCTAACTAGGAGAGTGCAAAATGAAAAAGGAAAACAAAAGTCGCAATCCCTTATTCATCAGGGAATTTCTCTAACTAGTAGTTTTACAAATCTGATTCAAGGGAGAGTGAAAAATGAGTCGCAATCCCTTATTCATCAGGGAATTTCTCTAACGTTTACAACTGGCGGAAATCGCCAGTTGGCATTAAATGACAGTCGCAATCCCTTATTCATCAGGGAATTTCTCTAACAAGAGTTACTGCAATTTGCCAGAGATGGCAAATATGTCGCAATCCCTTATTCATCAGGGAATTTCTCTAACGATATGATAGAAAGATACTCTTATGGTCTAATAGAGAAGTCGCAATCCCTTATTCATCAGGGAATTTCTCTAACACGATAAGTTTAAGAGGCTTGCAGTAGTGATAGATAACAAGTCGCAATCCCTTATTCATCAGGGAATTTCTCTAACTTTAATTAGTGAGGTCGATCCTGATTTTGCTAAAACGCTTAAAAAAAGTCGCAATCCCTTATTCATCAGGGAATTTCTCTAACATTTATAAAATGCCTGTCTGGTATTCTTATTCAGAAAGAGTCGCAATCCCTTATTCATCAGGGAATTTCTCTAACAGAAATAGAAATAAACGAAATAGACAGAAAAATAAACATAAAGTCGCAATCCCTTATTCATCAGGGAATTTCTCTAACATGGGAGAAATGGGTGGTAATTATACTATTCAATTAAAGTCGCAATCCCTTATTCATCAGGGAATTTCTCTAACTAAAAGAATATTTGGAATTTTGAAAGAAAAATATAATAAAGTCGCAATCCCTTATTCATCAGGGAATTTCTCTAACATAGACCTGAAGGACTTTAAGCTTGAAGTCATTCTCAATGAGTCGCAATCCCTTATTCATCAGGGAATTTCTCTAACATCGATAATAAGATTGTTAGCATTGGGTTGAATCTCTATACAAGTCGCAATCCCTTATTCATCAGGGAATTTCTCTAACCTTTAGACTCACTGTATAGTGAGTCTAAGAGTGGTAAAAAGTCGCAATCCCTTATTCATCAGGGAATTTCTCTAACATGTTAGGGAGGTAAAGTAATGAAAAATGACAAGTTGAAAGTCGCAATCCCTTATTCATCAGGGAATTTCTCTAACGTTATTGAAAAAGGGACTCGCAAAAGAGTCCCTATAAAGTCGCAATCCCTTATTCATCAGGGAATTTCTCTAACCTTTCTTGTATAGGCGTTAAGGCCTATAGAAATAATTGGGTCGCAATCCCTTATTCATCAGGGAATTTCTCTAACATACAAGAAAGGAAGGTAATTAGAATGACTATTGATATATAGTCGCAATCCCTTATTCATCAGGGAATTTCTCTAACTAAGAGTGGTGGAGATTTAAACCTTCACTTCCCCGATTCAGGTCGCAATCCCTTATTCATCAGGGAATTTCTCTAACTAACTTGGGATAAGGGTTATCCCGAGTTCTATTATAGAGTCGCAATCCCTTATTCATCAGGGAATTTCTCTAACAGTCAAAACCGATCAAGGGTTTTTCGTACAGTATGACGGGTCGCAATCCCTTATTCATCAGGGAATTTCTCTAACAGTTATCAAGAAAAGTGTTACACTGAAAACTTGTACATTTAGTCGCAATCCCTTATTCATCAGGGAATTTCTCTAACTTAAGTTTGTCTTTGTATAAATACGGGTTTATCCCAAGTCGCAATCCCTTATTCATCAGGGAATTTCTCTAACCAGTTGACTAAAAATGAATTTTACTCAGGAGAATATTAAATAAGTCGCAATCCCTTATTCATCAGGGAATTTCTCTAACAATAATAGCAGATGCTTTAGGAGATTTCAAGGGTGTATGTCGCAATCCCTTATTCATCAGGGAATTTCTCTAACACT
>JAJXTU010000126.1 GCA_021783475.1 bacterium | reverse complement strand
CAACTGAACCCAATATCTTGTCAAAAACGTCGCTAAACTTGATAATAGTCTTAGTGTCAATTATAATCTTATTAGAGTAATCGAATTTAATGTTTTCTACATCTTTTTGAAAGGTATTTCTCAGGTGTTCTTCGGTTGCATGAATCCCAGGGAGCTTGGGTTTAAAGGTTGTGAATATCTTTTGTTTGGAACGCACAAATATAGGCAGAATGGAGTGTCTGAGGTCTATGACAAGGTCGTACTTTTTTTTTGAAATAGTCTTTATCAAAGGGATCTTTCCCTTTACACCCCTGTTTTCAGAAGTGTACAAAAATACTTCATCTACACTTGGCAAAGTTAAAAATATTTCCCTTGACCTTTCGCCTACCAGGACATCAAATTGAGCTTTTGGGAAGAGCCTTTCGAGCTCAAAAAAGGCAGGTAGACTCATTATGCAATCGCCAAGAGAAGAAAGCGTTATAAAAAGAATTCTTTCAAAATCCTCTCTCTCCCGTAGAGATTTCCTAAAGATGCTTATGATATCACCCCTAATAAATAATATATACTTCAGTGATTTTAGCATAGCTTCATCAAGAGATGCATGCTATGTGCCTTTGGACAACAGGCCGCCAAACTTTAACTATCCAAAAAGGCTGGCAGAAATTATGGGGATAAAGCTATTGATCCCCCCAGAGGGCACGCTTTCTGAGAGGAGAAAAAAAGCTGCAAGTCAGGAAATACTGGCATTTTTAGTAGAAAATTGGGCAAATTGTGCCATAGTGAGCGCTGACTCAATGATATTTGGAGGACTTGTCCCATCAAGGGAGAGTCAGATGGCTAAAAGCGATGCTTTATGGTACACAAGGAGGCTTCTTAATCTAAAGAGCTCAAATATATTTGACAGCGTATATCTATTTAAATCGCTTATGAGACTGATGCCTACCGTTTTGGATGACAAAGAGCTCTTTTACGCCACAAAGATCGAAGAGATAATGAAGTTCTCAGTTGATGATATTAAGGATCCCGTAAACTTTTACGAAAGAGAGCTTCTTTTGACATACGTTCCGCCAGATATATTGGAAGATTATATTGCGTCAAGAAAGATTAACTACTTTGTGGACAGGATGCTGATAGATGGTTCTAAAAAAGTGGATCTCTTAGTATTAGCTCAGGATGACTCGGCTGACAAAGGCGTGGCATACGAAGAAAAGACAAGGCTAAGCATGATCGCCACAAAAAACACCAAGATAGTGCAGGGCTCTGACGAAATAGGCATGCTTCTTGTAACGAGATTTGGTAAATCTGACAATATAAGCGTAAAAACTACTTTTGTACCAGAAGAAGTAGAAGAAGAAGTGATGCCCCTTGAAACGGTGGCCCTTGGAAAGAACCTTTTATCTCAGACAAACCTCCTACAGCTAAAATTGGACGACACAAACCCAACTTTCTATATGGTAGTCTTTGGCAAATCCGGATATGAGCAAGCAACTTTCGACAAAGTAAGGTCTCTCATTAACGACAAAAAAAATGTGGCTTTTGCAGATGTGTCAAATATGAACATGACGAACGAGAAGATGTTTAAGCTTTTGCTCTCGAGCGGCCTAGTATTTAGGCTTATAGCCTATGCAGGATGGAATACGGCAGCAAATACCACAGGAACGGCTATTTCGCAAGCAGTCAGTTACCTGTCAAGCAGAAATTTTAAAGAAAATTTCAGATTTCTGATAGAGAGAATAATATACGACTATTATTATCAGAACGTCATAAGACCACAGATAAACAATATATTGATAGAAAACAACCAATCAAATTTCAAGATGACACAGGATAGCATAAACATAGCCAAAAACATATTTTTTCAATACTTTCCAGGAATTTCAGAAGAGCTTATGATGTGCAGCCCAATAAAATTTAGCATTACAGATGTGAATTTCTCACTCCCCTGGGATAGAACTTTTGAGTCAAATATAGAGATAGAGATAAAGCTAGCTTAATATGCCCTGCCCTAAAGAATGACGACAAATTTTACTGAGTAGCTACTTTTTAAACACGCTAAGAGAAGAAACTAAGCCCACAGCAAGACCGATTATCAGAGCAACTATCAAAAACAAAACATACGGCATAGCCATAGAGGTTCTTCTTAGCTTCATCTTTTTCGTAGAGTCCTGAAAGAGCGCATCCCTTGTCAGAGGCACGCCGCAATTCCTGCAGAAAAATGCATCGTGAGGATTTTGTGTGTTACATCTATAGCAAATTTTACTATCTTTCTTTTTAAAAATGCTCATATTTATGAATGATAGCAAAACGAAGCGTTTTGTGCAATAAATTTAACACGCTGGCAAATTTAAAAGGAAAAGGAAAGCAAACCTTCCTTTTCCTTTTTTTTGATATTTATTTTTTCTTTGCGCCCTTTACAGGCTTTTTTTCAACTTTTTTTGGCTGAACTACTTCTTTCAAAGCCTTCCCAGCCTTAAATCCAGGCGTCCTCATAGCAGGAATGATTATCTCTTCCTTACTCCTTGGGTTTCTGCCTTTGCGCTCTTTTCTTTCTCTCACCTCAAAGGTACCAAAACCAATAAGCTGAACCTTCTCGCCCTTTTTAAGAGCGTCTTTAACAGAATCAAAAACGGCTTCTACTACAACTGCACAATCCTTCTTCGTCATGCCCTTGCACTTTTCAGCAACTGCACTAATAAGATCTGATTTTCTCAAAAAATTCACCTCCTTTCAAAAAAGTTAATAAAATTCTTTAAGTGGTCTGCGAGAAGTCAATAGATCAATGGCATCTCGTATTGAAATATCTCCACTCAAGATTGAACAAACCTGTTTAGTTATAGGCATATCAATGCCCAATAGCGTAGATAACTTTAGGGCAGCTTCAGAAGTATAAATCCCCTCTATAACGCTCCCTAATTTTTTCTTTATATCTTCTAAAGAGTAACCCTCAGCAAGAAGCGCACCGGCTCTAAAATTTCTACTCTGAAAAGAGGTGCAACTTAACAACAGATCCCCTACGCCTGATAGCCCAAAAAAGGTTTCCTGCTTTGCTCCAAGCCTCAAGCCAAGCCTTGTAGTCTCAGCCAAACCTCTCGTAATAAGAGCAGCCTTCGAATTGTCGCCATAATTTAACCCCTTAACAACTCCTGCCGCAATAGCAATCACGTTTTTCAATCCTCCCGAAATCTCAACTCCCACCACATCGCTTGTAGTATACACTCTAAAGTACTGAGAGATCAATAGTTTTTGCCAATATTCGCTCTCCTCTTCAAAGTCTGATGCAATCACAGTTGCACAAAACTCTTTTAGAGCCACTTCTCTAGCGAAATTTGGCCCTGAAAGAACCGAATATTTCGAGGAAGGCATATTCTCTTTAAATATTTCAGAAACCCTTTTTATAGTATTTATCTCTATCCCCTTGCCAAGATTTAAGACTCTGACTGAGTCCTTAAAAAATATCTTGTAATCTTGTATTACCTGCCTTATAGATTGAACTGGCACTGAGAAAACTATGCCTTCTGCATTGGACAAGAGGCTCTTATCAGTCGTAGCACTGATATTTGCAGGAAGCTTTATGTCTTTTAGATATTTTAGGTTCTCATGAATAGTATTTATATTTTTTACAGTTTCTTCATCCCTTGCAAATATCACTACATCGCTTTTTTGTGAAATAACCGTTGAAATTGAGGTTCCC
>JAJXTU010000041.1 GCA_021783475.1 bacterium | reverse complement strand
TGCGAGACATCTACTCTCATCTAAAAACCCTACCTTTCAAACGAAGCTATTATAAAAACCCTTTTGAAAATTGTCAAACATCAAAGATCGAAATCCGCAATATCTCCTATACAAACCTTGCCACCTTTTAGAACCTTACAAAACACACCCTCTTTTAACATCTGGTTATGAGGTCTATTAAACTGCAAATACGGAGATTTTTCAAGATGATCTTTTGGACCCTTTCCAATCTCTACAATTTGCAACATAGCCTCTTTGCCAATCTTAAATTTTGTACCAACGCTCATATTATAAACTTCAATTCCATCAATAGTAATATTATCAGCATAATCGCCAGGTTTCAAGTTTAGCTCCTTAGCAATACCCTTTGAATAAGTAGAAAGGCTCGATACACTAACCTGTCTCTGAGAAATGCCAGCATGCGCATCTCCCATAACACCATAATTTTCAACAAGCTCTATGCACTCCACACTGTTCTTTGGAATGCCCCTATCGACTGACAGAGCACAGCTTACAACTTTGCCTTTCAAGGGAACCTCCTAAAACCAACTATTATAGCTATTTCAAGTCCTAAGATCAAACCTGCACTTCTTAGCTCTTTCTTACTTACAATTATTATTTTTATTCTACTACAAATTATTTATTTTTTCGAAAACTAAAATAATAAATAGATTATAAAATTTTAAGACACTGTGTATTTAAAATGTTAGTATAATTAATACGTTCGCAATATAATTTTAAAGGAGGTCACTTTGCAGCAGACTGGCTATATGTTTATTTTCTTGGTAATTATTGTAAATCTTTTCGGTATCTTTCTTGATTTTCTAAACCTCAGAAACATCGATATAAACAGTCTCGAAAAAGTTAAGGATATCTATCCTGTAGAAAAACCTATTTCGACTATAAAATATCAAAAGTTTAAGATGGCTATACAAATAGTTAAAGGAGTTATTGAGATTCTTGTATTCTTTTATCTGTTTTCAATAAATATCATCCAAACGATATCTTTAGATATTTACCAAATTCAAACATTTGAATTTCTAAAAGCTTTCTTGTTGTTTGTATCGTTTTATGCAATTTTTAAGGTCATAGAGATTCCTTTTGTAATATTTGATACCTTTTATGTAGAAAAGATTTTTGAGTTCAACAAAACTACAAAAACGCTGTTTATAAAGGATATGCTCTTACAAATGGTTATTGGACTGGCTATACTCTTTGTAATCCTATTTGCAATAGTAAGTTTCATAAATATAGCTGGTTTTTTTTGGTGGATTTGGGCATCTTGCTTTATTATATTGCTAAATCTATTTATCCTTTATATTTATCCTATATTTATTGCACCGCTGTTTAATAAGTTCACGCCTCTGTCCGATCCCGAATTAGAGTCGAAAATAAAAGAAACTCTTGAAAAAACAGGCTTTTCCCTTGAAAACATCTTTGTAATGGATGCGTCAAAAAGATCCACTCACTCAAATGCTTACTTTACTGGTTTCGGGAAGAAAAAGAGATTGGTTTTGTTTGACACCTTCTTGCAGAACCATACTCAAAGCGAGATAATATCAGTCTTATCCCATGAACTTGGACATTTCAAACACAATCACCTATTTAAGATGTTTTTATTAAATGACTTAATTATAATTTTGGCTATGTTTATCACCAGTCAATTGCTCCAATTAAACACTATCTACCAAATGTTTGGATTTGAAAATTCTTTATACAATGGTATATTCATAATATTTACAATATTTTTGCCGCTTGGCAGCCTTATCTTAAACTTAATATTTATGCCGATTTCAAGAATGAATGAATACCAGGCGGATGAGTTTGCTTTGCAATTAACCCAAGATCCCGAAACCTTTAAAAATACTCTTATCAAATTACACAAGGACAATCTATCAAACCCAGTGCCTCACCCGCTCTATGTTTTCTTCAACTACTCTCACCCACCATTAATCGAGAGAGTAAAACATATCTTAAACTATTCTGCCAAAAGCAATTAGCAAGATCTTATACAAAGGGGACTAAGTTAAATTAGTCCCCAAAATCTTACCTAAGTTAGCCTTGCCCTTAGGTACTGAAGAGGCCACTGTATGTTTTGTTTTAATACCTTTGCTGAGTGGAGAGGCCAATAAGGGTTTCTCAAAAGCTCTCTACCAAGAAGCACGATATCAGATTGTTCTGTGCACAGAATATGCTCTGCCTGATAAGGATCTACTATCATTCCCACAGCTCCTGTTAAAATATTGGAATTTTGCCTAATCATAGATGAAAACTTTGTTTGAAAGCCAAAATCTGCTGGAATTATAGCTTCAGGAGATATTCCCGCGCTTGAGACATCGATCAAATCAACGCCTATTTCTTTAAGTCTCTTCACAAACTCGATGCTCTGAGCCACATCCCAGCCTCCATCTATCCAGTCGGTTGCAGAAATCCTTACAAAAAGCGGCATATTCTTTGGCATTGTAGATCTTATTTTCCCAGCCACATTTAAAGGAAATCTGATTCTCTTCTCAAAGCTTCCGCCAAAGTCGTCATTTCTTTTGTTGGTTAATGGAGAGAGAAATTCATGCAACAAATATCCATGTGCCATATGAATCTCTATAAAATCAAAACCAGCCCTTACTGCCATCTTTGCAGAGCTCTCAAATGCGTTCAAGACATCTAAAATATCTTTTTGTGTCATCTCTCTTGGCACTAAAGAGTCTTTATCAAAAGGTATTGGACTAGGAGCAATTATGCTCCAACCTCCATGAAGTTCGTCAAGAGTCTGTTCATTTCTCCAGGGAACGTCGTTCGATGCCTTTCTACCAGCATGAGCGAGTTGAATCCCAATCTTTGCTCCATGATATTTAACTAACTTTGTAAGCTTTGCAAACTCACCCTCTTGCACATCATTGTAAATGCCAAGGTCGTTTGGTGTAATCCTGCCTCTTGGCTCTACAGCGGATGCCTCAACTATAATTCCTCCCACTCCCCCAATAGAACGAGCAAGATAGTGTGCAATGTGCCACTCGTTAAGAACGCCATCATTTGCGCTATATTGACACATCGGCGGCATAAATATCCTATTTCTAAACTCCAGATCCCTAATCTTAATCGTAGAAAAAAGCTTGTTATCCACAATAGGCCTCCTAAGAGTAAATTAACTAATCTCTATTTTACTCCTATTTGCCACCAATTTACTCGATTATTTTTTTGCTGTTTTATCTGATACATTGCAGCATCAGCTTTTCTAATCAGTTCATCTGGTTCGGCCGAATCAATAGGATAAATTGATGCCCCCAATGACATCCCAATTCTGACCGTTTTTCCGGGAATTAACTCATATTCCTCATCAACTGCCAGATGTATCCTATTAAAAGCGCCTTTTAACTGCTCTAAGTAGTCATCCTCTCTAATATCTTCAATTACAATTACAAACTCATCTCCGCCAATCCTTGCTACCAGATCGGTAGATCTGAGGTTTAGTTTTATCCTATTTGCAAAATCTATCAAGAGTTTGTCGCCCATACCGTGTCCAAAGGTATCATTAACAATTTTAAAATCATCAAGGTCTATCATGCAAACTGAAAACATCATTTTATTTCTTTTTGCCCTTGCTATTATGTAAGGCATCTCTTCTTTCAGAGCCCTTCAGTTTGGCAGCTTTGTCAGAGAGTCGTTCCTAGCTTGGAATTTTAGTTTCATCTCTAAGTTAAACCTCTGGGTAACATCGGTAAGGGTCCAGATAGCGAGCTCCTCATTCTTTATGCTCACCAGGCGAAGCCCAAGATCACAGTAAATCTCAGATTTGTCTTTTCTTATCATCTTTACATTGTTTATAAAAGCCTTTTTCTCTTCACTTGCATTAGAATAAACTCTCTTTACCTTTTCATATTCATCTGCTGAATCATATAATATACTTGTAGGCTTTCCTATAAGATCCACAGGCGATTGATAACCGAAAATGCTTATCATCCTTGAGTTTACGTTGATAATGCTCTTTTCCCTAGTCATTATAACCCCTGCCAGGGTGTTCTCAAGGAGAGCGTCCTGGATAATCATAAGATTTCGCTCTGTTTGCAAGAGCTCAATTCTCTCCAATCCATTTGAGATGTCAGTTGCTAAATCTTCTAAAACCTCTTTTAGCTCAGAATCGAAATAATTTAGCTCATCGCTTGCTACGACAAAAACAGCGTAAATCTTTTCGTGAAAGTATATTGGCAGACCAGCCACAGACTTAACTCCCACAGCCAAAAGCCTTTCCTTCATATGGTTTGACACATCAGACTCCTCATAGGACTGAAGAAAAATCGGTTTTTTCCCGTTCCAGACAAAAGACATAACGTTTCTGCCATTTTCTTCATTTAGGTTTGCACTGAAATCTGTATTCTGCAAGAAGTCTGTATTTCCTGCCTTTGCAAGAAATTTTATTTTGCCCATTGAATCAGCATATAAAATATATGAAAAAAGCATCTTTGCGTGTTCAAGGGTAAGATTGCATATCGACTGAAAAAGTTTTTCTTCAGACACTGTACTCAAAATTATTTTATTTACGCTCGCCCTCAAGGTATTAATTCTTGACAATTTCCTCAAATGGTTCACATACTCGTGCTCTCTTTCTCTTTGCATATTGTATCTCTCAGTAACGTCAAAAAATGTCCACACGGTTACATCATTCAATAGATCTCTTGCTCTTTCAATAGGTCCTCCTGACAGATCACAAATTATATAGCCTCCATCAGATCTTAATAGTTTTATATCTCTTAAATGAGCGGTATTTTTAGTCACCAGATCCTCATAAAGGTCTCCTGTTCTCTCAAACTGCCCTTCATCAAAGTATAAAATCTTTGAACTTTTCCCAACAAGGTCGCTCATATTTTCGTAACCAAGCATATCTAAAAACCTTTTGTTAACTGACAGTATTACCCTTCTTTTTACTACTACTATGCCTGCAAGCGTGTGCTCTACCATTGCATTGTTAAAAGCCTGACCCTTTTCTATTTGATTTTTCAGTACAGAAAATAGCAATACAGCGAAACTCATTGCAGAAGAAAATACTTCAGCGTCAAAGATAGGGCTGCTTCTCATAAGAAAGTAATATGGTCCATATCCAAGAGCGGTAGCATAAAACATTAGTAAAAATACCAAAGAAGTAAGAAAATATGTAACCAGGGAATCAAGATTAAATACAGACCAAACAGTTGGCAAAATTACTACAAATAACAATCCTATTCTTAAACCGTTATCTAAACGTGCAGGTATAAAACAAAAATACCAAAGAGCGATGGTTAGAAGAATAAGGATACAAAACTCTATAGCATCCCTTCTTGATTTCAATATATTGTTTAGATTGTTCCGCCTTATCCAAAGCAAATAAAGAAATGGAGCAATAGAGACGATAGTAGAAAATCCAGATATAAACCAATTTTCCATAAAGCTTAAGAGATCTGAATATGAAAGCTTCTCGTATGTCAGAAAAATAACAGATGCAAAAGCAGATGATATCAAAGGCTTCATAAAGCACAAGAAGATCGCAAAGATCAAGAAGTTTCTGACATCCTTAAACACATCGCTAAAGTCGAACTTCAGCCTTTTCATAGCAAGAAAACTAATCAAAAGAGCAAACGTGTCTGCAAAAGCTATAGAAAAAGAGGAGTTCACCCCCCATCCAAAAAACACTACGTTAGCAGTATACAGTGCCAAAAATATGCCAAAAAGAGGGTATTCTCCCCATATAAGGACTGCAAAAACAGCCAGGGCATCAGAAAGCCAGATAGGAGAAATAGTAGTAAATAATAAAGAAGGTATCCAGGCAAGAAAAAGATAGCCTGAAAATATAAAAATATTTATTAAAATAAAATTTTTAATTTTTTTCATAATTTTTAATTTTTAAAAAAATAATATAGCACATATTTAATAATATATCTTAAAAAATTTAATTATGTGCAAATGCGCAGTTATTTCGCCAGCTCTTTTCCCACAGATATCTGTCCAAGAGCAATCGATCCATCGTTCAAAGGGGTTTTATGCGGCAAATAAACGTCAAAACCACGAGAAATCAAAGTCTCCCAGATCTTCTTTAACAAAATTCTATTCACGAACGCCCCCCCACAAAGCACAACTTTTTTAACTTTGTGCTTCTCGTAAATAGCCTGTACACAATGTAGACTAATTTCTGAAATAGCGTTGTGAAAAGATAGGGCAATATCTTCAATAGGCAGATTTTTATCTTTCATATCAACTACATTTCTGACTATCTGCACGACAGGAATCTCAATTTCGCCAGACATATCGAAATTTATATCAAATGGATATATTTTTTTACCAGCATGAGCCAATTCTTCAAGCTTCTGTGCAGCCTCAGCCTCAGTGCTCACCACTCCTGCAATCCCTAAAATTGAAGCAACGCCATCAAATAGTCTTCCAATACTACAACTTAAAGGACAATTTATATTTCTCTTAAGCATGTTTGAAATAATCTCTAAATTGTCAATATCAATATAGTTTATATATTTCGCTGCCTCTTGCGAGCTTAGCCCAAAATCAGCAAGAAATGAAAGCCCAATTCTATAGACTTCCTTAATTGCCTTTTCGGCTCCTGGCAATCTAAAATACGAAAAATGAGCAGCCCTTTTAAATTCTTTCCTATTGGAAAGCAAAAATTCGCTGCCCCATATCTTGTCATCTGTACCATAACCTGTTCCATCGAATGCAAGCCCTATAACCTCATCTTCTATACCATGCTCTTCCATCACGGCTGCAATGTGTGCGTGGTGATGCTGGACAAATATTCTCTCACAGTTAAGAGATATTTCATCTGTAAGCCTTGTAGTAAAGTAATTTGGGTGCATGTCAGAAATAAAGACCTCAGGCTTTATATCGAAAACCTTCTCAAAATGTGCAAGAGTATTTTTATAAACGTTGTAAGTATCTACAGATGCGAGATCGCCAAGGTATTGGCTCAAAAATATTACATTATCCTTAGAAAGTGCAAAACTGCTCTTCAAATCAGCCCCAGCAGCAAAGATATGCCTGTTAAATTTTTTCGTAAAAAATGGCACAGGAACGAATCCCCGCGAACGCCTGATAAAAAACTCACTGTCATTTAGCACAAACATTACGCTGTCATCGCTTTGGATTGCAATTTCCCTATTATAGGTAACGAAGTAATCGGCAATATCTGAAAGTTTCTCAAAGGCAGCATCGTCTTTATAGACTATTGGCTCATCTGATAGGTTTGCGCTAGTCATAACCAGAATCATGGATTCATCCACATTAAATAAAAGGTGTTGAAATGGTGTATACGGGAGCATTATGCCAATACTGGTCAAATTCGGAGCTATGTATTTACTAATATTTTCTGATTCCACCTCTTTTTGCTTTAGCAAGACTATAGGCCTTGTCCTTGAAGTAAGGAGATCAAATTCTTTCTTCGTGGTGCATAAAAAATCTTTAACTGTATTAACGTTTGCCATAAGGGCGAAAGGTTTAAAGGGTCTTTTCTTCCTCTCCCTTAGTCTTAAGACAGCATCGTCGTTTTTAGCATCAACAGCGAGATGAAATCCTCCAATGCCCTTGATCGCTACTACCTTACCAGCCATCAACAGCTTGTAGGTTTCATCTATTACATCTTCAACACTATCCTTTATCAAGTTTCTATTTTTATCGTATAGATATACCTTAGGCCCGCATACAGGGCAGGCAGTAGGCTGAGTGTGAAATCGCCTGTCAAGCGGATCGAAATATTCTTTGCTACACTCTGGACAAAGTTCGAATGGGCTCATAGTGGTGTTTTTTCTGTCATAGGGTATATCGTAAATAATGCTAAATCTAGGTCCACAGTTAGTGCAGGTTATAAATGGATAGTGAAATCTTCTATCATTTTTGTCAAATAGCTCTCTAAGACAGTCATCACAAATATTCGTGTCAGGAGAGATAAAGGTTGTCTTCTTGTCAGTTTGTTTGCTCTTCTCAATTACAAAGTTATTATAGCCCAATAGCTCTCTTTCTTCTGATGAAACACTGTTTATCAGGGCTAGCGGCGGAAAATCCTCTTTTATGGCAATCAAAAACCTGCTAAGTTTCTCCTCCTCCCCCTCGACTTCTATAGTTACTCCCTCTGTATCATTCAAGCAGTATCCATTTAAAGATAGCTCATCAGCGAGCCTATATATAAAGGGCCTAAACCCTACTCCCTGAACTATCCCTTCTACTCTTATAAAAATGTGTTTTAGCATATATGAATGATATCAATTAGCTAAAAAAATAGCAATTCTTAGAAAGTTTCACTGGTTAATTTTAAAGTTATACCTTGCCCCTATAATTTGACCTACGATAGATCCGATTAGCAAAAGAGGAATAAAATAAACGCTTACACCTAGAAAAATTCTTGGCAGAGCGATAAAGGGGATTGGTAGGTGAATATATAAGAACCACTTTTTAGAAAACTTGCCAACCTTTGATCTTAGACTTCCAAAAGGAATGTTTAATAACACAGAAAGCGCAGTCACAAAAAGCACCTTATACACTGTTTCCATCTATTCACCTTCTAAAATGTAGAGGGCGCTTTTTAGCCGCCCTCTACGAAAATAATTTTAATTATTATAAACTATTTTGAAGCTCTTTGCGCTACTTCGTCTCCTCTTTCGTCCACTATTTCCTTAATATCATCGGTATAGTGAGCGCTGTTTACTGCCCAGAAGAAGAAACCTATAGAAGCAACGATCAAAATATACTGATCGTAAGGATATTTTATCATGCCAAGCCCTTCAAAGTGTTTGCTCCCAATGTAGCTCATCAGAGCCACAAAAATCATATAGCATATAAGCCATATTCCAGAATTTATATTCTTGCCAAGATCTTTCTTTAGCTCATCTCTGGTAAACACAAAGTAGAAATAAAGCAAGAATGCTATAAGGTCTACTGCGATTAACACAGAAACGTTTGACCATCCACTCCAGTCTATCAGAAGAGTACATACTATAAACGCTATTATAGAGATAAACATTATAGGTTCAGCTTTAAATGGCCTGTAAAGATTTGGTGCGAACTTCCTAAGGCTCACTACGCTTACAGGTCCTACCATATAGGTAAGTACTATAGCGTTCGATACGACGCCTACCAACTTGTTCCAGGACGGGAAAGGCGCAGTCCAAATTACTGCCAACAACAAAGTTAGCCAGAGTGCATACCTAGGAACGCCTGTCTTCTCATCAACTTTTAAAAATATCTTCCAGAAAATACCGTTTAAAGATTGAGCATTTATGATCCTTGAAGTTGAGGTCATATAGATTAGACCCGTGCCAGAAGGAGATAGTACTGCGTCAGCGAATACTATAGTAGCCAACCAGTGGATGTTCAACAAAAGCAATATGTCAGCAAAAGGTGACCTGAAGTTAAGGTGACCCCAACCCTTTGCAATCTCTTGAGCAGGAAGAGAACCTACAAATGTCAACTGCAAACAGACATACAGTAAAATTGCCAAACCTACTGCCAAACCTACTGCCAAAGGAACGTCTTTTGCTGGATTTTTTGCCTCACCAGCAAGGTTTACAGCCTGTCTAAATCCTAAGTAGGCAAAGATTATGCCGCCGCTTGATACTGCAGCCAAAATCGCAGGGAAACCAAATGGTGCAAATCCTCCATGCTGAGTGAGATTCGCAGGGTTGAAACTTGCGATCAAGAACAAAACAGTAGCAACAGGTGTGAAAAACTTAAATATTGTAATTACCGTATTCGTCTTGCCAGCAATTCTTATACTCCAATAATTTAACAAAAAGTAAATAAGTATTAGAAATATTGTAGCAAACCAACCAGCTTGAGTTACCTCATGTCCGCTATATAAAAACGGCATGTATGAGCTTGCAAACTGTACAGTAGCAAGTGCTTCAATGGCTATAACTGAAGAGTCGCCTATGATCAGGGCGATAGCCAAAGCATAACTGACAAAGTTTCCGTGAGTGTATTGAGGATATCGAATCAAGGAACCTGACTCTGGAAGCATCCCTGAAAGCTCAGCGTAAACCAAAGCGATAAAAAATACGCATAATCCTCCAATAATCCATGAAATTACTGCAGCCGGACCAGCAAGATTAGCTGCTTTCTGAGAAGCAAAAAGCCAACCAGAACCGACTATTCCGCCAAGGCCTAACATAGTCAGGTCTAGTAGGTTTAGCTCCCTTTTTAGTTTCGTCTTCAAAATCTTCATCTCCTTTTTACTAAGATTTAAGTCACAATATAACTTAATCTTTAAGAAAAGCTTTCCTTTTCCTTAAGATTAAGTCTCTAAAACCAGTCCTTACCTCCTTTCTCGGAGAACTCTTCCTTAAAACAGTCTTATGGTAGTTAAGAAACAAAGTCCGTTATTTATAATCCAGGGGCTGGGAGCCTTAAAAAAATCCCAACCCGTGAATTTCATAATTTTTTAAGCCTGGAACTTCTCACCATCTGGATGGTGGAACAAGATTACACCAACCACCGATGTGAGGTTGAGAAATAACATAAATATAAAAGCAGCAGTAAATGAACCTGTAATTTGAACAATGAAGCCTGTCAAAGTAGACGCTATAAGCCCTGCAATTGCAAAAAAGAAGTCCATTACACCAAGTGACGTTCCAGAGCGCTGTCTGATAACGTCAACGTTGGTAGCATAAAAACTCGAATTTGCAGCCATATTCAATCCAACAGCCAAAGAGATTGATATCATTGCAATATTTAAGTCGTGATAAAGTATTACAGGAAGAAGACTAAGCCCACCTAAGAGTTGGCTAATCCAGATTGGATGTGAACGCGCATTTCTTAGACTTTTTGTTTTTGACAAAATGTTGTCAGACAACCTTCCAACAAAAAACAGTAAAATTGAAGCGAGAGCCCATGGCAAAACTGTAAAAACGCCAATTTTCATTAGATTCATATGATATGTGGAATTCAAAAAAGTCGGTAACCATCCCAAAAAGAAGAACAAATTATACCCAAATACGAAAAAGGCCCAGTCATTTGACAAGAGCGTAGGATTAGTGAGCAAAAATTTCCAGAGACCCTTTTGCACTTTATTGTGCTCACGTCTAATCTCGTGATCTGATCTTGCTCTATCTACATTGGACTTCTCTCTAATATGAGCAAGCTCTTCATCGTTTACAAATTTTGATTTTTCTGGATAATCCTTATACATAAACAGCCATATAGGGGCCCAGATAACGCCTGCAACACCAAGTATCATGAACATTCCCTGCCACTCAAATTTTGTTGCAAGAAATGCCACAATTGGCCCGCCAATCATAAGTGCAAGGGGAACGGCCACAAGAGCGTCTGCTAGAGCAGTAGCCCTTTCTTTAATTGGCAGCCAATCGCCTACAACCCTATTCAATGCAGGGAAATTCGGGCCTTCAGCTAAACCCAACACCAGTCTTACAATAAAAAGATAGGTAAATCCCATTGCAAAGGCTGTTGAAAATATGCTCACTGACCAGACTAGCGCAGCCAAAAACCATATCTTTCTAGAGCCCCAATTGTCAACAAGCAAACCGCCTACAAAAACCATTAAGGCGTATCCAATATTAAAAGCGCCCAGAGTTAAGCCGATATCCTCTGCATTTAAATGAAATAACTTACTTAAAATTGGCATTGCAAAAGCAATTGCACTCCTATCAACATAGTTGATAATGGTAATTAGAAAAGCTAATCCTATTATAACCCACCTATAATTTGACTTGCTCATTCACTAGCCCCCTTTAAATTAAAATAAGACAATACAAGATCTAAAAATCAGTACAGTCTATGTCTTAACCTCCCTTCTATCAGAATTATCAGCCAATTTACAAAGTAAAAAAACCCACCTAACTTGTATATCAGCTTTTAAGATTATATCATTCAAAAGTAAAATCCATATATACACAATCTTTATCAATTATTTAAAAATTACTAATTGATTTTAGGGATTTTTAAGTCAAATTTTATATAATATAAAGCCATTTCTAATAATAGAAATTCCGAATATAAAATAAAATGATATTTTTTTTACTATTTTTTTATTAATTGAAAAAAATTATTAATTTAATTTTTTATTATCATAATACAATAATAATCTTAATTTCTCCTTCAAAAAAGTTTATTATATTTTTCACAAAAAAGTTAACAATATGTCTTATGTCTTTAGCCTTATCAATCTCCTCTTTGCGCCATCCTTAAAAACAATTTGTAATAAATTTGAAATTGGAAAAATATATAGATAAAATGCATAAGGGATAAAGCCATACATACTTACGCTCAAAGTTGCCGTACAAATCATTGCAGCAATATTCCAAGGTATCAAAGCTGATGTGAGTATACAGGAATTTTCAATATCTAGTGCAAACTTATACTTTCCTTCTTTATGGTAGCAACCCTTCATTATTTCATCTGTCATTACTACAGCAATAGACTGTGTACACCCAAAAGCAGCAGTCATAGTGCTAATAACAGTTGTCAATACATACAATAAAAGTCCACTCAGCCTCAATCTCATCAAATAGTTCTTTATGCCCTCGAAAGCGTTTATCCCCTCAAGTATGCCTGCCAAACAACATGCAGTAAAAATAGCCATACAAGCCTTAGACATTGACTCAATGCCACCGCCTTCCAAAATATTCCTAAGTGGATCGAATTGTCCAAGTTTCAAACCAAACACAATGTCTTCCAAAACCTTTACCGGATGAAGACCTTGTACAAAAACAGCCACGATAGAAGCAGAAATCATACTGAACAGCATCGCATACTTTATATCCACTCTTAATAAAGATAAAATTAATATTATTAAGATAGGTATAAATACCACCATACCGACGTTAAAAGACTTGTAAATCTCACCTGTCAGGCTGTTATTAGTCAGATCTAAAGGGCTTAACTTTGAAAACTCATAATAAAAGGCGATAGACAAAAGAAATGGCAGAAATGAAGAGTAAAGCATGTTTTTTATATTTTTGAACAGATTGGTATCAGTCAAATTGGATACCAGGATAGCGCTCGAAGACATTGGAGAACATCTGTCTCCAAAATAAACACCTGCAATAATAGCGCCCGCAGCTAAGTTTAAGTTCACATCTCCAGATTTTGCCAGTATTATAAGCGGCAACCCCACGATACTAACAGTTCCAGTTGCAGAACCCAACAAAAAGGATGCCCCACAGCAAATTAGGAAGGACAGCAGTATAAAGTCATCAGGCTTAATAAATCTAAGACTGTAATATACTATTCCAGGTATCGTTCCAGAAGCCATCCATGCGCCAGAGACTGCTCCTATAAGGAAAAGTATTTGGACGACCAATATAGATTTCTTACCACCTTTATATGACATCCTGTATAAATCCCTTATGGAGTATCCTTTCTTTATGCCTATGAATGCAAATATAAGCCAGCATACCAGTAGCAAGTATCCAATAAAGACGTTCATTAGAACTCCCAGGACGATAGTCAAAATTGATGCAAAAAAACCAATATAAATTTCCATGAGCACCATCCTTAAAAATTTATTTAGCATAAAAATTACTTATTGTTTTCAAAATAATTATAATGAGATATCATATATATGAAAAATATCTAATTAATATAATATTTATATTAATTAGATATATATTGCAGGAGGTTGAAAATGGATTTAAGACAGCTTTCTTATTTTTTAGCAATTGCAGAAGAGGGCAATATCACTAAGGCGGCAGAAAAGCTCCATATAGCGCAACCACCGCTAAGTCAGCAGCTTAAACTTCTGGAGAAAGAGCTTGGAGTAGTTCTAATAGAGAGAAATACGCGAAAGATACAGATAACAAACGCAGGCAAACTTCTTCAGAATAGAGCAAAACAAATTCTGGAACTTGCAAAAAAAACGTCAAAGGAGCTTAGCGATCTGAAAGAAGGTCTTCAGGGTACTCTTTCAATCGGCACCATATCATCAGCAGGTGAGACAATATTGCCTTTGAAAATCAGAAGTTATCACGAAAATTATCCTGGGATAGATTTTCACATAAGGGAGGGCAGCTCATTCGAAATAATAGATATGCTAAAAAGTGGTGTCGTTGAAATTGGCATTATACGTACGCCTATAGATCAGGATATTTTTGAATACATAAGCCTCCCAGAAGAACCTATGGTAGCAGGCGCTCTTGAAAATAAATTCTGGGAGAATGAAAAAGAACAAATAGATCTTGTTGAGCTAAAAAATAAGCCTTTATTAATGCACAACAGATTCCAAAATAATATTGAAGACGCCTGTAAAAAGGCAGGATTTGAACCCAAAATCATTTGCAGGGCTGATGATACAAGATCTATGCTTATCTGGGCAAACACAGGGATGGGCATTGCTATAATTCCAAAAGACATGACAGGGCTGCTAATGAATTCAAACATCGTATATAAAGAAATAAGAGAGAGATCTCTCTTTACAAGAGCAGTATTGTTATGGATAAAAAACCAATATCTTTCATTGCCTGCCAGGTATTTCTTGAAAATGTTTAAATAAAGTCAAGGCTAAAAAATTAGGATAACATAAAAATATTTGGACAATTTTTTGTAAAGGCTCAAAGCCATTAAAAAAGGGGGAGGGCGGAAAAATAAAGCCCCCTGATTTCTCAGGGGGCTGAGTTGTGGTTTTTAGAACTTTACGTCCATCTGTATATAATATCTTTGATCCTTGTCGATTTGATCTGGGTTAAAGGTATAGTAGGTATAATAATTGCTTCCGTTAAGGCTGCCAGCATCGGTCTGATAAGGCTTCTTACCTTTCCAATAGTCGTAGTTAAGTGTTAAAGTTGCGTTCTTTGCAACAGGGAGTGTGTAATAGACGTTGTAGTAGTCTTTGTAATCAGTTGAGCCCATAGTATTAAGTATTAATGGATTGTACCACTTGTTGTTACCAAACCAGAAGTCACCTGTAAGAGATCCTACTGGAAGGGGAATGGTAGCGCCAATCCTAAATGCTCCACCGCTAACAGAACCAATGCTTGTGTAGGTGTATATTGAAGGAGAAATTGGGAAGTCAGGCCCAGAAACTCCATTTGGCATATCTGTAGATGTACCGTTGTATCCTGCCCACATGTTTATGTTATAGATGTTCCAGTTAGCAATGACAGCCCATGAACTATATTTACCATAGTTATATATATCATTGAGTGAGTCTGTAAACATACTAAACTTTGAAATAGAGCCGTAGTCTGCCTCAAGTCCTATTTTGTCAAAGAGCTTAGTCTTTAGATTGAGGATATAGAGGTCTTTGTCTTTCAAACCCTGACTCTCAGCAGTAGACGTAACTGAGCCTGCGTCAAAGAGCTTTACCCATGCTGCAGAAATTGAGGTGGATGGAAGCATATTGCTAAGGTCGAATATCGCCATAGCACCTTCTGTGCCTGTGTCTGCAAATAGGTTGCTGTAATATGCACCTGAATCCATAGTAGGAAGTCTGCCAAGAACGAATGTCACAGGATATGGGTTCAGGGTCCATGTGATATAAGATCTCTCTACATAAAGAGTGTTGCTGTCGTCATTGTAACCAGTAAGTGATGCATAAAGAGGATTGCTATTAGAAGATCCGTTACTGTTCACACCGGCATTCTTCTCCATTGTAAGTCTTGCATTAAATGATATATTGTCTGCTACTGGTGCTGCAACATTTAATCTCACTCTGTAACGCATAAAGGTATTGTTCTTTGCATCACTTTTGGCAACAGGAACACCATTTATCGCAAGATTCCCATTAGGATCATAAAGAGTGCTATAAGGGAAGGTTCCAGACCAGTAATATCCTGCAGGATCAGTAAGTGTTCCCACGATGTACCCATTGGCAGAAGGACCAGCAGTATTGAGTGAAACGACATTTGCATCTGGTGCAGGAGGAGATTGAAAATATGGGTTCAGCCCATAATATGTCGCCTTTTCGCTGCCAAATCTAAATCTTGCATCTCCTGTGAAGTTCACAGTGTCAAGAGCTGCTTTTTTCTCAAGTGCTGCAACTCTGACATTTAGAGATGCTAGCTCTGATTTAAACTCTTGAGCTAACTTCATAAGTGTTGCGATGTCGTTAGCGTTTAACTGGATCTTTTGATCTTGTGCATTCTGACCTTTTTCATACATGTCGAGCATTCTTGCAACTACCATTGCCATCTCATAACGAGTGGCAAGCCTGTCGCCTCTGAATGTTCCGTCACCATAACCAATAACCAAACCTTTTGCTGCTAAATCTTGCACTGCTTTGTATGCCCAAGAATTAGCTGGTACATCTGAGAATGGTCCTGCCATAGCTGGAACTGCAAGGGCGACGAGAAGTGATGCTACTACGA
>JAJXTU010000040.1 GCA_021783475.1 bacterium | reverse complement strand
TTCACTAGCAGTGCTTGAGGCGATGGGTACTGTTTTGACGAACAAATACGCAGAAGGACTCCCTGGTAAGAGATACTATGGTGGCTGCGAATGTGTGGACGTTGTTGAAAATCTGGCAAGAGATAGGGCAAAACAGCTTTTTGGTGCAGAACATGCAAATGTACAGCCACATTCAGGAACTCAAGCGAATCTTGCGGTATATTTTGCACTTTTAAATCCTGGTGACACATACATGGGTATGAGACTCGATCAGGGTGGTCATCTTTCACACGGAAGTCAGGTAACAGTTTCAGGAAAGTGGTTTAATGTGATTCACTATGGAGTAAGAAAAGATACTGAGACTATCGATTTTGATGAGGTTTTAGGTTTAGCAAGGAAGAACAAGCCTAAGCTTATTGTTGCGGGAGCAAGCGCATACCCTCGAACGATAGATTTTGAGAAATTTTCTCAGATAGCAAAAGAGGTTGGTGCTCTTCTTATGGTCGATATGGCTCACATTGCTGGGCTGGTTGCAACAGGTTTGCATCCATCACCCATTCCTTGTTCAGATGTAGTCACGTCTACAACCCATAAGACTTTAAGGGGGCCAAGATCTGGATTTATACTTTGCAAAGAAGAATTTAAAGATAGAATCGATAAATCCGTTTTTCCTGGAAATCAGGGCGGACCTTTAATGCACATAATCGCTGCAAAGGCAGTGGCATTTAAAGAGGCTATGACTCCAGGTTTTAAAAAATATGGCGAACAGATAGTGAAAAACGCAAAAGCTTTGGCTGAAACTATGAACTCAAGAGGATTGAGACTGGTAAGCGGCGGCACTGACAACCACCTTATACTGATAGATATGAGGGCGTCAAATATATCAGGAAAAGATGCAGAGGCCCTTTTTGCTAAGATTGGCATCACAGTAAACAAAAACAGTATACCATTTGATCCTGAGCCTCCATGGAAAGCAAGTGGTATTAGGGTTGGTACGCCTGCCTTGACTACTAGGGGGATGAAAGAACCAGAGATGATAGAAATCGGCAACATAATGTCAGATGCTATAGATTTTAGAGATAATGAACAAAAATTGGATGAGCTTAAAAAAAGGGTAGATGAACTTTGTCTACAATTTCCTTTGTATCCAGAGCTTGACAGATGAGCTCTCGAGATCAAAATATTGAACTTTTAAAGAAGTATCTTAAAAAAGATTATATGATAAAGCACTCCATTGCGGTTGAGGCCGCAATGGAGGCTATTGCTGTGAAGTTTGACAGAGACATAGATTTATATAGAACTGCTGGATTAATGCACGATATTGACTATGAGTTGACAGAAAAAGACCCTGAAAATCATGCGATAGTTGGCGCAAAGATCCTTCATGAAAACGGATTTGAAGAAGTTGTCTGTAATATAGTTTTGGCTCACAGAAAGAGCAGGCTTGAGGATATAGGATCATTTGATGAAGCTGCAATTGTCTGTTCTGATGCAGTAAGCGGTCTTGTGGTTGCTAGCGCTCTGATTCATCCAGACAAAAAATTAAGCTCTATTAATGCAGATTTTATTTGCAGAAGGTTTCACGAAAAGGGTTTTGCAAGGGGCGCAAATAGAGAAAAAATATTAATATGTAAATACTTGCCAATGGAATTAGAAGAGTTTGTTGAGCTCTCTCATGCTGGCATGTTGCTGTACTCAAAAGAGCTGGGGTTATAAAAAAGGGCAGGATAAACCTGCCCTAAAATTTATTTTGCAACTTTCTTGTTAACGGTTTTATTTAATTCCTCTACTAAAGCGTCTGCGTTTATGCCGTGACCGTTTGCTCCTTGCTCAACCGTTTCATATTTTGCAACAGCACATCCTATGCAACCTAAACCAAAGGACATGAAAACTGGAATTGTTTCAGGAAAGTCTTTTACAACCTGTAAAAGATTAGAATCTTTTGTTATTTGATCCAAAGTAATTCCTCCTTAAATTTAATTAACTGTTAATTATTATAGCATATAAATATACTATTTGGTGAAGAAATCTTAATACTTTATAATGAGCATAAAGAGGTATATATTTTAACAATTTGTGAGTTTGAGCGAATATGTGATAGTTTTGTTTTAAATATAGTTGATTTATACATTTGTATGATTTTCATTTAGACAAAGGATTTTTTATTATAGTGCTGGTATAAACAAGGTTTTAACAGCTGCAATATTTTTGGTTATAAGTAAAAATATAAAATTTAAAAAATTATATTTATATGATAAAATCTAACTATTTTAGCAAAGGGCTTATGGCCAAGAAAGGAGAATAATTTGAGGATAAAAGAAAGGTACAAAAGTGAAAATACAGGTTTTTCTCTTGAATTTTTCCCTCCAAAAGAGATAGAGCAAGAAGAGAAATTTAAGGAGATAATGAGAAAATATATAGATCTTAAGCCCTTATTTGCTTCAATAACATACGGTGCTGGCGGAACTACACAAAACAAGACTTTTGAAATTGTTAAGTTTGTTAATTCTCTTAAAGCATTTGCTGTTATGCCACATCTAACTTGTATTGGTGCTACGAAAGATTCGATTAACTCTCTAATAAGGGAATATGACGAGCTTGGAGTCTTTAACCTTCTGGCTCTTAGGGGCGATCCGCCAAAAGATGACAAAAACTTTGATATTAATAAGGGCGAATTTAAACATGCAATTGACCTTGTAAAATATGTTAGAGAGTATTTCGATCACTTTTCTATAGGAGTTGCCTTTTACCCTGAAGGGCACTCTCAGGCAAAGAGTTACGAAGAAGACTTTGATTGTTGTCTTGAAAAAATGAAGTTTGCTGATTTTGCTATAAGTCAGATGTTTTTTGATAACTCACATTTTTTAAGATACAGAGATCTTGTATTAAAAAGAGGAATAAATATTACTCTGGTTCCTGGTATTATTCCTATTGCAAATTTCGAAAAGATAAAAGAATTCGCAAAATTTTGTAAGGTTGAGATCCCAAAAAAGCTTGAAGATTCTATGGCAAGATCTTCTTCACATGAAGATGTGAGAAAAATTGGAATTGAATATGCTACAGAGCAGTGTTCTGAGTTGATTAAAGAGGGCGTCAAGTTTTTTCACTTTTATACTCTAAATCAGTTTGAACTATGCTCAAAGGTTATTAAAAACTTTTGGTAGTTTTATAAAAGTTGATAAAGTTATATGATTAATCGTATCAAATAGGCTAGAAGGAGGTCTTTGAAGTTGTTTGAGATTAGAGAAAGAGACCTTGTAAGGGATATATCAAACGAAGAAGAAATTGGTATTTCTAAGGTAAGAAGGATAATTGAGACCTTTTTGATTTCAATAAAAAATCAGGTCCTTCTTGGTAAAAGAGTTAGAATAAAAGGCCTTGGAACTTTTTCTTTGAAGCAGTCTTTCGAAGGAAGATCGAGAGTTTTCTTTGTCGATATATCAGATGAGTTTGACTTAGACACAGAGATGCTAAGATCTGATCTGGTTAACCTCGTTTCGCTAAAAGAAAATCTTTCAAAAAGTTTGGTTGATAGGGTAGTAAGATCGCTTATTTATAGGCTGCATAGAATTGACAATGCTTCTGAAACTAGAATTGTTTTTAAAGATTTTGGCGTATTTGTAATTAAAGATCATCATATTCAATATACACCTTTTGACTAAATTTAATTTGGAGGCAATAGATGTTTCCTTTGTGGGATAATGTATATTCTTGGTCGTTTCCATGGATAACATACATTTTGATTATGATAAACTGCATAGTTTTTGTTTTGGACAACATTAGCGGTCATATGCTAAATAGTCTTTTTTCATATAAATTATCAAGTGACTCCATAAGTATAAATTTGATTACATATCAATTTTTACACGCTAATTTTTTACACATTTTCGGAAATATGTGGTTTCTGCATGTGTTTGGCAATAACGTAGAAGACAAGTTGGGTCACTTTAAGTTCTTGTTTTTCTATCTCTTGTTTGGTGCCCTTGCTGCCATTGGTCAAGCGACATTTATGAGCACCAATGCTGGTATAATTGGTGCGTCAGGTTCTATTTCGGGGGTTTTGGGCGCTTATTTAGTCTTTTTTCCTCGTGCAAAAATTAAGACTCTCTTGTTGTTAGGATTTATACCTCTCATATTTTCTTTGCCCGCCTTTGCATGGCTTATATTGTGGTTTGTAGGGCAGGATGTCTCAGCGTTTATCGGGCTTTTTGCTCAGACAACGAATGTAGCGTTTTTTGCACATATAACGGGCTTTTCCTCTGGCATTATCATTGGTCTAATGTTTAGGAGATTTGAACCAAAAAGAATTAACCAAGTAGTTTAATGCTATATAAATATTTATAAATTATATAATATATCAATATTAGATATTATCCCAACTAACTGATTTTTGTCTATCACAGGAAGATGTGTAATTTTTAAATTTGCCATCATATCAGCAGCCTTTTTAAGGCTGGAGTTTGAGCTAATAGAGACGACTGGTTTAGTCATTATTTTTTCAATTTTTGCCGATTTTAAGTTTTCTTTCCTGCCAATAGTCTTAAAAACAATATCGCTTGTTGTCACTATTCCATAGCTATCTTTGTCACTATGTCTGTCGACTATTAGTGATCTGACCCTCTTTTCTTTCATAAACTCTATGGCATCTGATATATTAGCAGAATCTCCTACTATCAGTACATCAGTAGTCATAATGTCTTTTACTTTCATTGATATTCCCCCTTGATAATTTTTGTTTATATTTTAAGGGCGTACTAAACTAAATAATATCACCTTTTATTCTTCAATGTATGATTTGTAGGTTTGGCTAATGATGTTGGCAAGCTCCTTTGAGGTATATCTTTCAGGCAAAATCGGTTTCTCAACGATTATCTCTACTGTGCCAGAATTTGGGAAAAAACTTTTTTTTGGGTAAACTTTGAACCCGTCTTTTATAATTACGGGCACAATCGGGATATTTGAGTTTTTTGCAAGGATTAGTCCTCCCCTTTTTATGGTTCCAATCTTGCCGTCAACTGTTCTAGTACCTTCTGGAAAAATTACTACGTTTATATTGTCCTTTAATAGTTTGGCAGTTTCCTTTAAAGATTCTATGGCGTTTTTTGCGTTTTCTCTTTTTATGGGAATAGAGCCTATTGTGTGCAATATGATATTTAGGATTGGCATAGAAAAAAGCTCCTCTTTTGAAAGATATGTTACGCCTCCAGGCAGGGTAGAAGAGAGAAGGGGAATATCTAAGTTTCCTCTATGCGTTGAAAAAAATAGCACAGGGGAAGGGGGGATATCTTCTTTTATCGTTAATTTAACTCGTATTCCAAGGATGAAAAAAAGAGGGGTAAACCAATACTTTGGAGCAGCGACTGCAAATAAAACTCTTTTTGTTTTTGGATACCCGTGTAAATATAGTGAATATAATATTATTGTGAAAGTACTGAATATCATATATATAAATGCAAATATTCCTCTTATGTATTTCATGATAATAAATTATAATATATGTTTATAAACCTTGAAAGGAGGTTGTAAGATGAAAAATTCTAATAATATGGCGAGTTTTACCTTGGGTTTGCTTTTTGGAGCAATAGTTGGTTCTGTGGCAGGCCTATTTGTTGCACCAAAGTCTGGCGAAGAAACCAGAACCTATATTGTTGATGAGCTAACGAAGCTCAGGGATCAGGCAGAAGATGTTATGTCTGATCTTTCTGGTGTTTCAGGTCAATGGGCTACAAAGGCAAAGCAAGTGATCCAAGAGAAAATAGATTCTGTTAATGATATTTTAAAGAGTGCAAGAGAGGCTGAGGACTTGGCGAATACTGAAATTGATGATGATTTCAGTGAATTTTTGGGGGAAGATGACAATACTACTTCTCAGACAAAAGACAATAAACCTGAAGATGATATGCAAAATACTGCGACAGTACAAGAAGAAAAACCATCGAAGGTTGAATGATGAGCCTATTTCAATTTCTTATCTTTATACTTGTAGCTATTTTAGTAGGGTTAATAGGTTGGTGGATTTTTAACATTGTGGCTCTAATTAAAGAACTGAAAAGGTCAGTTACAACACTTGATCAAGTTTTGGTTGAAACAAGGGATAGTATTAACTCCTTTAGAAAATTTTCTGATGAATTGTATCCTGAGCTTAAAAGATCTTTTGAGGGCCTATCAGACAATTCTATATCCATTTTATCGAAAATAGACAGTATTATTGGCTTTTTTTCCGACTCACTTAATTCTTCAAAGAGAATTATAGCGGATCTGGGAGGATACAAATTTAAAATTGGACTTTTAACAAAAATTATCGACGTAATACTTGGCAAGGTAAAAGGTACCGATTCTGAAAAAAAAGAATCTAAGTCCAACAAATTTAATTGTTTGATTGAACGCTTATTTAAAAAATTTGTTTGATAGTGTAAATAAATCAGGGGTAAGATTTTAGGTTGAACTTTTAAAGATTTGTGGGAGCGCATTTTTGTGTGTTCCCACAATCACTTCTACTTCTGATTTTTCTTTTGCAGTAGCTATTATTTCATCTCTATAAGGACAAAAATTCATAATACACTTAGCTATAAACAGCGTGTCAATACCTTCTTTAATGCGTCAAGCTGCATTTTCTATAGGGTAGGTGCACAGACTAATCTGTCACCGCTGCATCTTCCACAACCCATTATGCCAAGAAGGTGTGCCTCTTCATCCTTATACCTATCAAACCAACCTTCTCTTCTCATTAGGGCTGTCAAACGCTTTGTGTCGGCAGGACAAAGATTTTGACTCCTAATAAGTTGATATGATAAGCTAGCGATTTTTTCATTTTTCTCCTCCAATTTACATTTTTACCTTAAAACATTAAGGTTTTGGTGTAAATTGTAGCACACATTAAAGTTAATAAAAAATAAATGTTTTATAAAATAATTATCTATTTTTGTATACCAAATCCTCCAAGATTGTAGGAGAAATGCTGAATAATAAGTATGTTGTTATATTAAGTATCTAAAGTTTTGTGTTAAAATCTAATAGCGTAAAGAATTAAGGGGGCATTGAGTTGAAACCAGCAAATATTGCATTGTTTATATTGATATTTATTTTATCAATTGTAATTGCCTTTTTTCTTTTTCAGATTAACTCTGTTAGAAATTCTGCAAATAATTTTTTTACTGTTACATCAAGTGAATACGATAGGTGTCAAATGGGCTGTCATCTTCATTGGAACTGCAGAACAATCTGCAGCTTTGCGCCCATTGATGAGCGCGAAAGCTGCAAGAACGATTGCAAATTAGAGCTTTCTAATTGCCTGAGAAGATGCAATGAGAAATATGGCAGGTAGCTATTCTGGCAGGGTCCTTCCCTTGGTTTCTGGCGCAAATATAAGTGTAATTAGACCTATTACGTATACTGCCATTATTGTGGCTGCTGCATAAGAGAAGTTGCCGTGATAAAATCCAATGAGTAGTCCTGTGAAAAGAGGGCTGAGTATTGTTATCAGCCTTGCACCGTTGTAACATGTGGTTTGAGCGGTAGCCCTCATCTTAGTGGGGAATAGCTCTGGAAGGTACACGGGGAATCCTGAAAATACGCCATTACCGATAAAACCAATCACAGGCACTAACAAGAGAAATAAATTAAAGTCTTTGGCGTTTATATAAATAGGTGGTATCAATATAAGCCCTGTGAGAAAATATAATAAAAATGCTCCCTTCCTGCCAAACTTGTTCGCGATTGGCCAAAAAGATAGTGCGCCGATTATCGCGCCAACGTTTAGCAGCGTAATTGCGAGAAACACTCTGCCGTGGATCGCGCTTTCAGGAACTCCTGAAGATTTTGCAAGGGTTTCAACTATTGCAGGTATCCAATAAGTAGCTCCCCATACTCCAAAGAGGGCGACTGCTGAAAGAAGAAAACCTATTATGGTGAATTTTATGTACTTTTTGCTAAAAAGAAGATTGAATGTAAAATGACAATATTCCTTATCTTCTTCTGTTTCATATTTGTTGCTTAATTTTAGCTCACATCTTCTGGCATGATCTTTTACCCATTTTTCTGGTTCTCTAAGTTTGACTCTTAACAATAACGTTAAGAGTGCTGGAAATGCCCCTACAAAAAAGACAATTCGCCAACCATGTGTTCCTACTAAGAAATTTATAGCTGCAGCAAGAAAGAAACCAACTGGCCAACCCATTTGCATAAAGCTGCCAGCAAAAGTTCTTTTTATATCGGGCCATGTTTCAGCAAGTAAAACTGCTCCTACCGCCCACTCCCCGCCGATTCCAAATCCAGTAAGTCCTCTGTAAACTGCTAATTCTTGCCAACTGTGTGCGAATCCTGAAAGGCCTGTCATCAAAGAGTACGTGAGTATGGTAAGTAGCAGCACCTTTACCCTTCCAATGTAGTCGGCAAGTATGCCAAATAAAATACCCCCCAAAGCTGCACCTAAAAGTGTGCAGGACATTACCAGTCCTCCGAAATACCCAATTTCTGCTTTTGTAGCGCTGGCGCCTAAGAGTTCATGAATCGCTGGGAACATTACGATGTTGTAAAGCATTGCATCCATTCCGTCGAAAACCCACCCCAGCCAAGCAGCGATAAGTACTAAATACAAGTAACTGCTTTTGTTTTCTAAGATCTTGTCCATATTTCCCCCTAACTTATAAAATTTTGTAGCATTTTAATTATATATTTTGTGCGTTAATTTATAAAATAAGATTAGCTTATAATACGATAAGTTAATCTTAACAATTTTAGTTAATATTTATATTATTTCATTTTGGCATTTTTTTAGTGGCAATTAATTACAGATAAATCTTTATTAATGCATAAAAAGGAAAAAATATAATTTTTTTATAATCCAATGTTTAGATAACACTTGCAAATTGTAATTTTTTGTGTTTAAATAGTAATGTGCTGACGCGGGGTAGAGCAGTTTGGAAGCTCGTCGGGCTCATAACCCGAAGGTCGGAGGTTCAAATCCTCCCCCCGCAACCATTTTTCTTCTGTTTTTTCTTCTTAAATTCAATGATCCTTTTAAGCGTATTTGTGATTTTAGTTCAGCGCATTTTTAGCTGCCGCTTTTTGGCATTAAAACGTTATATTGTATCCATTGGCGATATAATGTTGACTATTACAAATAAGAAATAAAATTTGACCTTTTGTTTTTAGACCTTCTTCTATTGAATAATGCATTGATCAATCTTTGTTAAATTTAATTTAATTCTGCCCAAAATTAGATAGAACAAAATAGTTTTCAATACTTGACTAAATTATAATAAAATAATAGAATAAATCATATAGTAAATAAATATAGTATAGTTTTTGAATTTAAGGAGGTCTTACGTGAAAGAAAAAAGAATAGACTTTTTTGAAAAATATCTCACAGTTTGGGTTTTTGCTTGTATTTTTATAGGGATTTTTCTTGGTAAGGCATTTCCTGAGTTATTCGGTAGGTTAAGTTCACTGGAAATTAGCCATGTAAATTTGCCTATTGCAGTATTAATTTGGCTGATGATATATCCGATGATGCTGAAAATCGACTTTTCTGCAGTATTGAAGATAGGGGATAAGCCAAAAGGTCTTTTATTGACCTTATTTGTAAACTGGATGGTAAAGCCTTTTTCAATGGCATTTCTTGGCTGGTTATTTTTTAAGCATATCTTTATAGGTTTCATTGGTCCGATAATGGCCAATGAGTTTTTGGCTGGCACGATAATTTTAGCTGCTGCGCCCTGCACTGCAATGGTTTTTGTATGGAGCTATCTTACAGATGGGGATCCTGCATACACATTGGTTCAAGTAGCAGTAAACGATCTCTTAATGCTGGTTCTCTTTGCACCAATTGTAATGTTCCTTCTCGGCGTATCAAATATAATCGTTCCTGGCGATGTTTTGATAGTATCTGTATTGCTGTATATAGTTATCCCTTTGGCAGCAGGATATATCTCAAGGAGTATCTTGATAAGATCGTTTGGAGAAGATTGGTTTTACACAAAGTATCTTAATTTTTTTAAGCCAGTTACAATCTTAGCGCTTCTTGCTACCCTTATAATTATATTTGCATTTCAGGGTGATGTAATTTTAGAAAATTGGTTTGTTATAATACTCATCGCAATACCTATACTCATTCAGGTTTATTTTAACTCTATGCTAACGTATAATCTTGCAAGAATTCTAAAAATTCCTCACAATATAGCTTCACCTGCAGCCTTGATAGGAGCAAGCAATTTTTTTGAATTAGCGGTAGCTGTGACTATTTCTCTGTTTGGCCTGCAGTCTGGTGCAACTCTTGCTACTGTAGTAGGCGTTCTCGTGGAGGTTCCTGTAATGCTATCTATATGTGGAGTCTGTAATAGGACTAAACAATGGTTTTCGTTTTAGCTTAAAATAACTATTGACATCGTGACTAAATAGTCATAAAGTTATAAAGAGGAAATTAAATATTTGGAGGTTTTTAATGAAGCGTATTTTTCTTTTGTTTTCTCTTTTGTTATTTGTAGTTCTGGTAAATCCTAGCTTTGCTGATGACAAAGTTTTGGCAACCGTTGACGGTACCAATATCACCCAGAGTCAGGTTGACGCAGTTTTTAACAGTTTGCCTGCTAACGTAGACAAGACCAATCCTGATCTCAAGACAGAAATCTTAAACCGTTTGATAGATAATGTAGTTCTCATAAATGAGGCAAAAAAAGAGGGCTTGGAAAGTGATCCAAAGGTAATACAGGCTATTAGTAATGCTAAAAATGAAATTTTGATTAATTTTCTTTTACAAAAGCAATTTGCAGGGCAAAGCTTTGACGTAACTGATGCCGATGTTACAAATTTTTATAATCAGAACTCCGATAAGTTTAAAGATAAAAATGGCAATCTTGTGCCTATAGACAAGGTGAAAGACTACGTTAAACAATACCTTACAAGCCAAAAAGAACAACAGGCTATTCAGGCTTATGTGGATTCCTTGAAGAAGCAAGATAATATAGTAATAAACAAGTAGATAATTTAACCTCTTCTTTATAAAAAATCCCGCAGTTAAACTTACTGCGGGATTTTTGTTATAATAATAGATTATGGATATTGTTAGCTATTTGCTTCATAGTCATATAGAACTCACCGTCCCCATGATAATAGCCCTATCTTTCTTGCTTGGCGTCATTCATGGCTATACTCCTGATGAGCATACATGGCCAATTACTTTTAGCTATGCGGTTGGCAGCTATTCTGCAAAAAAGGGTCTTATCATAGGCTTTGCCTTTTCCTTTGCTTTTACTGTTCAAAGGGCACTAGCAAGTGAGCTAGCCAATTTAGCTCTTTTTCCGCTGACATCTTCCGATTTATTTGAATACGGCACATATATTTTAGTTGGTCTTGCTATGATATTCGGAGGTTATTATGTTTTTAGAACTAAAAATGTATTTCATATTCACTTTGGTAAGATTGATAGCGAACATCATAGGATGGCAGTTAAGGGCTCTATCGATAGAGAACACAAACTTTCTGTAAAGATTGCACTTTTGCACGGTTTTATTGCAGGGTGGGGTTTCGGTGCTTTTGCACTGGTAATATATACCGTGTTAGCTCCCGCAATGCCGTCGCATCTTTTGGGCTGGGTTCCAGGAGCATTTTTTGGTTTTGGCACCATGGTAACACAGATTATTTTGGGAGCATTTTTTGGTTTTATTACAACAAAAATCGGATTTCCTATAGAGGCTGCCCGTTTTGCGGCACAAAGAACGGCTGCAAGGACATTGATCTTTGGCGGTGGAGCATTTTTCGTCGTTGGTCTGATAGGGCTTTTTGATATATTTTATAATCCACCTTTTTTAAACATAACAAAATATGATCTTGGTTTTTTGCTTGTCGTCTTCTCCGTATTCGTCGTAGGAGTTTTAAGCTTATTTTATGAATATCTTTATTATAGATTTCAATACAGATAGCGTTTTTAATAACTGAAGTCTAAAATACTAAATTTAGGAGGATATTATGGTCAGGAAGTCTAGCACTTTGGAAAAGGTAAAGCGCCTTGATCCTATAGGAGGCAAGGGAGAATTAGAGAGCATTGCCCTTTTACAGCCTGATGATTTTAAAGGAAAAGGGAGGATGTTCGCACACAATTTTTTGAAACCAGGTTCTTCTATAGGCCTTCATACTCATACGGGAGACTTTGAAATATATTACATATTAAATGGCGAGGGAATATTTGTAGATAACGGTGAAGACGTTCTGGTTTCAAAGGGCGATGTTTTGATTACTTACGACGGTGAAAACCATGCTTTAAAAAATACTGGCAATGTGGATATAGAATTTTTAGCCTGTATCATATTTAGTTAGGAGGTTTTATGGGACAGATACATCCAAGAGCGATAGAGCAAAGAGACGGCAGTTATGCTATAAAATTAAAGTCTACGACTGGGCTGGTTACGCCTGAGTATTTAGAAGAAGTTGCAAAAATTGCAAAGAAATACAATGTACGCCAGTTAAAGATCTTAACTGGTCAGAGATTTTTCTTAATTGGGATTCAACCAGAAAACGTGAACAAGATAATAGAAGAGCTTACAAACGATATGGGCTTCAACGTAGAGCCTTCACTTCACTACGTTCAGGCATGTGTTGGCAACACTACTTGCAAATATGGGACTCTTGACAGCCTTAGTCTGGGGAAGAAGATTGAAGACCTTGTATATTTTGAAAAAGTTCCTGCAAAATTAAAAATTGGTATATCAGGATGTACTCTAAACTGCGGCGAGGCTTTTATTAGAGACATAGGAGTCTTCTCGGGAGGAAAAGGTTGGGTTTTGGTAATTGGCGGAAACTCTGGCAGAAAACCCAGAATTGGAGATATTGTGGCAGACGAGCTTAGCGACGATCAAGTTCTGGACATCATAAAAAAATTCCTAAACCTCTACAAAGAAAAAGGCGATTATAAAGTAGAAGGAAGATATGGTATGAGCGAGCGAGTCGCCCGATTCGTAGAGAGACTAGGTATAGATGCCATCAAAAATGAAATATTAGCATAGATTAATTTTATAAGAGCTATCCATAATATGTAGTAAATAGTTTGGATAGCTCTTATTTTTCAACGGGCACAAGAGTAGCATTTTCCAAATTAAAACCTGTGCTAAATTCTGAAAATAGCCACTGTCTTAGCCCTCTTAGCTTCCTATTGCCAAGAACTATATTTGTGGCATTTAATTGTTTTGCTAACTCAGCTATTCTTTCAGACGGCTTTCCTATTTTTACGATTTTTGTAGCATCCAATCCCCTTTGCTTTGCTATGTCGGCTGCAACTGAGAGTGTCTTTTCTGCCTTACAAACGAGCTTGGCTTCTGCTATTGGGTTAAAAACTCCCAGATCTTCAGATCTGTTTATTACGTGACAGATTACAAGTTTTGCTTCCTCATCTCTTGCCAGATCTATAGCCATATTTAAGACGCTCCTGTCAGATACACTATCCCTTATAGCTGCCAAAATTGTTTTTGCCATTTTAATCCCTCCTTAGTATTGAGCATATCTTTATATATAAATTGTAATTAGACGATAAAAATAATGAAAGTCAGGAATAAATAGTCCTTATGTAGGGGCAATTATTTATTTTAAGGGCATAAATGATTACAAGAAAAAATTTATGCAGCTAAATTTTTTTAATTTTAAAAATAAATACTTTATTAATCATATAAGCAATATTCTATTATATTCATAAAATATTCTAATTTTACATATTATTTAATTAAGATATTATATAATTATGAACTTTTCATTTTCTATTAATTTTTATAGGGAGGTGTTTATGTGAGCTATCGCAGCGATTTTTCGTTAAAAGAAGCAGACGAAGATTGTAACCAAGAACTTCTATCAGCTAATTTTATGTCTTGGTTGGTCAAAAGCATCGCATTGGGTCTGGGTGGTTTATTTGCTTTAAGCATACTTAATTCATCAGATAGCGCAGATGCTACAGAAAAAAATAATTCTAATTTGCCTACCGGCCCAATTAATAATCACAGATGGATGGGATGGGAAAATCCCGTTCTTGATGACAAAGATGGCTGGAATGATTGGGATAAGTTATTAAATCCCAAAAATTTACCTGTTTGGTATGACAATTTTCATGAAATTGGCAAAACTAAACCAAAACACCACTGGGTAATGGTAATTGATACTAGAAAGTGCGTGGGTTGCCAGGCCTGTGTAATTGCTTGTAAGAGTGAGAACAACGTCCCATTAGGGGTGTTCAGGACGGTTGTGCAAGTAATGGAAACTGGTTCAATGGAAAGCTCCCCAAACGGTATGGTTGTTACAGATGATGGAAACTATGAACCTAATGTTAAGAAATTTATGCTCCCTAGGCTTTGCAATCACTGTGACGAACCACCCTGTGTGGAGGCCTGTCCTGTAAAAGCAACTTTTAAGAGGCAAGACGGAATAGTTCTAGTAGATTATGAAAAGTGTATTGGGTGCGGCACTTGTATAGAGGCATGTCCATATAATATGAGATTTTTTAATCCTGTTACAAAAACTGCTGATAAGTGTACTTTGTGCGTTCATAGAATTGATGCAGGTCTTGAGCCGGCATGCGTTACCAGCTGCGTGGGCAGGGCAAGAATTTTTGGTGATTTAAACGATCCAAAGAGCGAAGTGTCCAGGCTTATCAGCCAGTACCCTACTGCCAGATTAAAAATGTCTCAGGGGACAGAGCCTCAAGTCTTTTATATTGATCTGAACGGAAATCTTGAGGGCAATACGAGTATGGACAAAGTTTTTATGGAATATACATACACTATAGGTTTTAATACTACGGCTTATAAAAAGCTTGGCGGTGAAGTTGATTTGCCAAAAATTGAAGAGCACAAGAACCCGTTTAAAGAATTCGAAAAATAGGAGGAAGTTATGCTAGGAGGACAATTTTTAGAAACTGCAATTTGGGGACTGCCAATAGTTATCTACCCATTTTTGTCGGGCTTGATGGCTGGGGCATTTGTAATTGACTCTCTTGCCCACCTATTTGGGTTTAAACAGTTTGAGCCAGTTGCGAAGTTAGCTGCTACCTCAAGCTTTGCTATGGTTTTGATAGCTGCTCTTGCCCCATTGGTAGATAGCTTGCAACCAGCAAAAGCGCCATTGGAACTTTATTTTAGAGATCACTTTCCATATTCTCCACTGAGTGTGTTTATAATAATATGGACACTGTATGTAATATTAATGTTTTTTGAAATGTACTTTGACTATAGGGTCGAAAATATTGAGAAATCCAAGCTAAGCGGTATTAGGGGGTCTATAGCAAGGTTTTTGACTTTTGGCAACAATAATATTTCAAAAGAATCTCTGTTAAAAGACAGAAAGGCTCTTTTTATAATCTCTGCAATAGGCGTTCCTCTCGCATTCGCTTTTCACGGATACATTGGTTTTGTATTTGGCGCTATAAAAGCCAGGGCTTTGTGGACAAGTTCTGTTATGATGCTTATGTTTATAACCTCTGCCATTGTCTCAGGCGCAGCTCTTGTTACCTTGCTTTATGTCATTGGATATTCATATTACTCTAAGAAAAACGTTGTAAATATAGAAACGCTAAATGCCTTGGGAATATTTATGATATTCGCAATTGCATTTGATTTGTTTTTAGATTTTATTGATAAACTTTATTCATTTAGGGCATATACCGAAGCAGACGTATTCCACGGTTGGACTTTGGTTTATAATGCAGGCGGTGTTTTGTTCTTTAATTACTTTGTCGTTCAAATACTTCTTGGTCTAATAATACCGCTTATCTTGTTGATATTTAAACCCGTAAGGACGTCTAAGCTTATGATGGTAATAATCTCAATATTTGTTCAGGTAGGAGTTTTCGCAATGAGGTTCAATACAGTCATAGGCGGACAGCTACTGCCGAAGATTTCTCAAGGTACCATTATTCCTGAATTTCCATGGCTTGGTTTTGATGGAATATTATCTTCAATTGGCTTGATTTGTTTGTCAATAGTAATATTTTTTATCCTTGGATGGCTGTTTGGTTGGGAAGATTCGAATAAGAATGGCTTTGAAAATCAAACAAATTCAGTAGACAATTAAAGGTGGTTTAATATGAACATGAATAGAAGAGATTTCTTAAAGTATTTGACATTTGGAGTTTGTGCTGCTGGAGTCGGTGTGGGAGCGAGTCAGCAAGATCTGCCTAGATATTTTGGGTATGATGGTAAGCTGATTTATCCGGGTCGAGTAGAGAATTGGCCAGGAGTTGAGATAAAGTTCTCAACATGTAAACAGTGTCACAGCGATTGTGCCCTGATGGCAAGAGTGTATAAGGGTACAATATTAAAATTAGACGGTAGCCCTTATGACATTCATGATACAGAACCTCAAATTAAATACTCTGA
>JAJXTU010000001.1 GCA_021783475.1 bacterium | reverse complement strand
CTGCCAAAGCTTATTGAATCTGAGGTAACATCTACGTCGTGTCCCATCTTTACAAGGTCATCAGCTATATTTTGGCCAATAGAGCTCTCAACAAGCACCTTCCTTCCGCCAAGCCATTGAAACCTTGGCGCATCAAGAGCAGCCTGAGGATTATCCAAAAAATTGATCATATTTACAAGGACCTGAACGTGTCCCTGCGGCTGCATAAAGGCTCCCATTACGCCAAATGGTCCAACTGCATTGCAATCCTTCGTTATAAAACCAGGAATAATTGTGTGGTATGGCCTTTTCTTCGGGGCAATGCAATTGGGATGACCCTCTTCAAGCACAAAATTCGCCCCCCTATTGTGCATAGTAATTGAAGTATCACCTATTACTATGCCAGAACCAAAGCCCATATAATTGCTCTGTATGTAACTAACCATATTTCCATCGCCATCAGCAGTACACAGATACACAGTATTCCCGCAATATGCACTTTGGGTTTTTGGCAAAAAAGCTCTGTCTGATATAACCTTCGATCTATTAAGCCCATACTCCTCGCTAAGAAGCTCTGAGACGTCTTTCTTCATATCTTTAATATCTCCAACATAAGATAGAGCGTCTTCAAAGGACAATTTTAGCGCTTCAATACATTTGTGAAAATATGAGCTGTCTCTTAAAATATCAAAACGTTTTAAGATGTTTAACGACATAAGGGCTACTATTCCTTGACCGTTTGGAGGAAGCTCCCATATATCATAGCCGTGATAGTCAACTCTTAAGGGTTCTACCCACTCGCCTTTAAAATCCCTTAAGTCGTTCTCAGATATATAACCATTATACTTTTTGAAAAACGAAACAATCTTTTCGGCTATCGGACCATCATAAAAGGACTTACAATTAGTTAGGGCTAATTCTTCTAAGGTTTTGGCAAGATTAATATTTTTAAATATTGAGGCAGGTCTTGGTGGCCCATCTTTTGCAAAGTTTTCAAACCAATGACTAAATTCATCTCCCTTTTGCTCTGAGATGACATTGTAGAAGTTCTCCCATAATCTAGAAATTATCGGCGATACAGGATATCCATAACGGGCTAAATCTATAGCAGGAGCAAAGACATCAGAAAGGCTTAGCTTGCCAAACTTTGACGAAAGCTCTCCCCATCCCCATGCTACGCCAGGAACAGTAATAGACTCAAATCCAAATCTAGGCATTTTCTTAAATCCTTTTTTAGTCAAGAGATCAAGGTTTAAATTTGAAGGCGCATACCCGCTTGAATTGAGGGCATGAAGTTTGCAATCCTTCCAAATCATCGCAAAAGAGTCCCCACCAACCCCGCAAGAAGTTGGCTCGACCACTGTAAGGGCTGCAGCCGCTGCAAGCGCTGCGTCTACAGCATTGCCTCCTTTTTGTAAAATAGACAAACCTGCCTGAGATGCAAGTGGCTGGGTAGCAAGAACCATTCCATTTTTTGCAAAGCAAACGTGTCTTTCTGAAGGGTAGGGATATCTTTGAAAGTCAAACATATTTCACCTCTTGTTTAGAGTAGTTTCCTAAAATTATATATTGTTATGACAAGATTTACTCTATAATATATTAAGATCAAAAATATTGGGGGTAAGAATGGATAGATTGAAGATTGTATTACAGGGTTTCCCTGCAAAATCAAACAGAGGGTGGCTTGGATGGTGCAATGTAATCTTGATGTCCACATCAAATGGTTATTTTCTCTTTGATACTGGCAGTTATGGGGACAGAAGAGAGCTTTTAGATTCTCTAAAAGATTTAAGAGTCAGTTTATCAGAGATAAGGGGGATATTTCTTACTCACTTTCATTTTGACCACGCAATAAACATTGAACTTTTTGAAAACGCTAAAATTTATATGTCAGAAAGAGAGTACAAGTACATTACAAGCGGTTTTTTTGAAAAATCATCAGATCTATATGTGCCTAAGTCTATGATAAGTTATCTTTTAAATAGAAATCCCATAATATTAAGAGATAACGAGAAAGTCTTTGATGACATAGTAGCAATAGATCTGCCTGGACACACCCCTGGATCTATGGGATTTCTTTTAGAGAGTACGAAAACTTTGATAGGTGGAGACGCTGTCAAAAACGTTAAAGAATTCTACAACGAATTGGACACGCTACTTGTTTTCGGAGACATTCACGATTATAGAGAGTCGCTGAAAAGAGCAAAACAGATGGCAATTAATTTTGTTCCAGGTCATGACTCAATATTTAGCTTTAACAAAGAAATAAAGAAATTAACCGATTTAGAGGTTATAATTTATAGCAATACAAATTGGGAAGAGACCGCGCCAAAAGAGTTTAAAATTACCTAAATATTAAGGAGAGAGATTATGAAAAAGTACACTTTTATCTTTTTAATTTTGGCCTTGCTAATGTTTGTAAAAACTTCATATGCCGACTTTAACCTTAGCAATATATCTCAAAACGAGTTGCTTCTCAAACAAGGAGAGACAAACCTTGTTTTACCGGGCGAATATTTTGAAATTAGCATCAATGATCGAGATAATAGTAATTTTTCTATAGATTACGATAAAAATCTCCTAGAACTAACGAGGGACGAGAAGGTATCAGGTAACAAAATTTATTATTTCAAAGCAGTTGCCGATAAGGCCTCAAGCACAAAAATTGTTGTCAAATCAGATAAAGAAGTTTTAAAACCTATTACTTATGATATTTATATCTCACCAGCAGACGATATACCCCTGGTCACAATAAAGGATATACACGATAGCCCGGATAAGTTTATAAATAGTTTTGTAAGATTGAACGCTAGATTTCTCGGCTGGTCAAGGCCAGTTAACACGAATGATATTTGGGGAACGTTGGTTACAAAATCAGACACAGTAATAGAGGACAACACTGGTGCAGCTTTTATCTCGGGAACAAGTTTTATGTATAAAACTGACAACGCCGTTGAGTTTATAGCAAGAATAAAATCAAATGGAAAAGCCGGATTTGAAATCTATTTATTAAAGCTACTTAAATGATTTATTTTTCTTCTTTGCCCTACAAATATTCAAATATATACATAGTGAAGGAAGACGAATTTGTTAAAAGAATTTTTCTAAATGATGATAGTTTTTTGTCTTTCCATGAAAATTATAATCCCAAGAGAAGCGATCTTATCTTAAAAGATGAAGTAATGCAGTTAACTGAGTACATAGATGGCAAAAGAAAAAAATTCGACATTCATTATGAGCTTTTAGGTACAAAATTCCAAAAAATCGTCTGGGAAAAAATATTGGGCATTAGGTATTCAGAAGCTAAAAGGTATTCTGATATAGCAAAAGAAATTGACAGACCTCTTGCAACAAGGGCCGTAGGAAACGCTTGCCGTAAAAATGCCCTACCAATTATTGTTCCATGTCATAGAGTTATTTCCACAAAAGGCCTGGGTGGTTTTTTCGGCCAGGATAATGAATTTAGCAAAATAAAAGCTTATCTTATAAACTTAGAAAGGACTTCTTAAAGAAGTCCTTTCTAAGTTTTTTAATGTTAACGTACTGTTTATTTAAACTTTAAACTTATCAACTTCTTTATCAAGACCTTCTATCTTCTCCTTTAGAGATTGAGAAATTACCTTGAGTTGGTCCATCATTCCTGTCTGCTCTTGTGTGGTTGCACAAATCTCTTCTGTAGAGGCAGCGCTCTCTTCTGATATTGCAGCTACATTTTCAACTTCCTTTTGAACTTCAAGGGCAGCATCGCTCATCTCGTTTGCGCTAGCTGAATATTCTTCTGATAGAGCAGCAAGATTACTAACATTTGCCTCAATATTTTTTATACCGCTCGTAACCTCATTTACACTATCCCTTGCCCTTGTTATCTGCTTTAACAAGCCTGCGATATTAACAGTAATCGCATCAAAAGATCCCTTAACTTCAGATGATAGGGCCCTTCCACCATCTACTTCAGATAGTGCCTCAGCCATTGACGCCGATGCAGCTTTAGTCTCTCTCCTTGTTTCGTTGATCAAGAGAGCTATTTCGTTTGCTGCCTTTTGTGATTCTTCAGCCAACTTTCTGACCTCATCAGCTACAACCGCAAAACCTCTTCCCGCATCTCCAGCCCTTGCTGCTTCAATAGCAGCATTTAAAGCCAAGAGGTTGGTCTGATCGGCTATATTTGATATCAGATCGACAATCTTTCCAATATCATCTGATCTTTGATCGAGAATGCCAATATTTTTGGACAAATCATCGACTGCATGTGCAATTCTCTCTGCAAGCTCTTCTCTCTTGCCAAGTATTTCATGACCATTTTTTGCTTTTTTATCTACGTTTGCCGCAAGGTTATTAACCCCTAATGTAGCCTTCTGTAGGGTGTCGGTATTCTTTGCAATATTTGTTATACTTTCCGCAATTGAAGATGCGTTTGCCGCCTGTTCTTCTGCTCCCTTTGCAATTGCAGTAATGCCCCCTATAAGCACTTGAGCACTATTTGTCAATTTTTGTGCAATATTGGAAAGAGCTTCCACGCCTTTTGCAGTGCCTTCAGAAGTTTTCGATGCCTCCTGTGCCGCACACGATACTGAATCTGATACCTTTAATAGTTGGTCTGAAATATTTAAAATTTCGTCCGAAGAAGAGTTGATATTAGAAATTATGCTTACAAGACTTTGTCTCATTCTTTCAATAGATTTTGCAATAGTGCCCATCTCGTCTTCGTATACTCGTTGCATCTTGGTGCTGATGTCACCCCTTGCTATTCTCTCTATTCCGTCGACAGTTTTGTTTATTGGCTTCATCAAGAATATCTCCAAGGCGAACATAAGAAGCGCTATGCCTATAATGATTGCAAGCAAATTAAGACCAAATTGAATTAAAGTAAAATTAAAAAGCTCAGAATCATAGAATTCTGCACTCTTTGCAACAAAGAGCATCCCTATAACCTTGCCATCTATGTCCTTCAGCGGAGCATAGTATGAATAGTAAGGCTTGCCAAATAGAGTATTTTTAATTTGTAGAGGTTTTCCTTCCTTTAAAACTGAATCCAAAATTTTTGAGTTGTCCATCTTGGTTCCGATAGCGCGTGAGCCGTCTTGTTTTGTGAGAGTGGTGCTAACCCGTGTATCGCTGTCAAAAAATGTCGCTTCTGCGCCCATCTTTTCTTTAATCTGATCCACAATAGCATTAGAACCAGATATCATCATACCTGTAGAAACCGCACCAATGATCTTGCCAGTATCGTCCTTTATGGGCGCACCTGCTCTAATAGACAACCCAGCTAAATTCCCTTTCGAAATGCCAGAGACCACCTCGCCTTTAAGGGCCTTGTTCACCTCAACCGCTTCTTTTATGGTATCGAGCCTTTTTGCAGGATCGTGTCCCCTCATTAATACTTGTTCCTGAGGATTTACGACAGTAATAAAAAATCCTGGGTGATCTTTTACATAACTAGTTAAAATTGTTTGAAGCTGTGCCATATTGTTTGACTTTATTGCAGAGACTACGTCTGGTTCCTTTGAAACCATAATAGCCATTTGTTTTGCAGTTGATATATCGCTCTCAAGTAATAGATTTGCTCCATCGTAAAGTGTCTTTACGTCATAGTTTGCAGAGATGTTAAAAGCATTACTCAGCTGCAATAAGCCCCCGCCCGAAAGAAATAGGCCAAAAACAAGAAAACTTACAAAGACAGAAAACCCCATCTTTTTCCTCAAAGACAGGTTCAAAAAAAATTTAAAAAACCCTTTCATATGAAACCCCCTTACAAAGTATAATAATAATTAAAATTATTCAAACTAATCTGATAAATTCCACATTTTATTATACCAAAAAAAAAGAATTTATTTAAACTATTAATATTATTAGCATTAACCAACAATAACAGTTAAACAAAATAAAAACCCCTCCAGAAAAATGGAGGGGTAATGAGTTTAAAAATATATTAAAATCTAAGTAACTTTTAGAAGTCTCCCATGCCGCCCATGCCGCCCATGCCGCCTGGAGCTGCAGGCATTGGTGCCTCTTTCTTAGGCTTATCTGCAACAAGTGTATTGGTAGTAAGGATCATGCCGGCTATAGATGCAGCATTTTGAACTGCTGAACGAGTCACCTTGGCAGGATCTACGATTCCACTCTTTACCATGTCTACATAGGTTCCATTGGAAGCGTCAAATCCAACGCCAGGCTTCTCTTCTTTAAGCCTTGCTACAACAACTGAGCCCTCAAAACCTGCGTTTGAAGCTATTTGCTTACAAGGAACTTGAAGTGCCTTCTTAACTATTTCAAGACCAACTTTCTCTTCGCCCTCGTAACCTAAGCTGTCAAGAGCCTTCAAGGCATGGATTAATGTAGCACCACCACCAGAAACTATACCCTCTTCAACAGCTGCACGTGTTGCAGAAAGAGCATCCTCCATACGGTGTTTCTTTTCCTTAAGCTCGGTTTCTGTCGCAGCTCCTACTTTGATAACTGCAACACCGCCTGAAAGCTTTGCTAAGCGCTCCTGAAGCTTTTCTCTGTCATAGTTAGAATCTGTCTGCTCGATTTCCATTTTAATCTGGGCAATTCTGCCTTTAATTGCGTCAACAGAGCCTTTGCCGTTGATAATTGTTGTCTTTTCTTTGGTAACCTTTACCTTTTCGGCTCTGCCAAGATGCTCAATCTTTGTATTCTCAAGTTTCAGACCTACATCTTCAGATACTACCTCTCCGCCAGTAAGGATGGCGATGTCCTGAAGCATTGCCTTTCTCCTGTCACCAAATCCTGGCGCCTTCACAGCAACCACGTTTAATGTCTTTCTAAGTTTGTTTACAACAATCGTTGCAAGAGCTTCGCCTTCGAGATCTTCAGCGATCATAAGCATTGGCTTGCCATTTCTTGCAATTTCTTCAAGTACTGGCAATATATCTTTTAAGATGTTTATCTTCTTATCTGTAATAAGAATATATGGTTCGTCGAGCTCTGCCTCCATCCTCTCTGGATCGGTCACGAGATAGGGAGATACATAACCCTTATCGAATTCCATACCTTCAACTATATCAACGCTAGTTTCAATACCCTTTGACTCTTCAACAGTTATTACACCGTCTTTGCCAACCTTGTCCATTGCCTCAGCAACTCTTTCACCAATGAATTTGTCATTAGCAGAAATGGTTGCAACCTGTGCAATAGCTTCCTTTGTCTCGACAGGCAGGCTCATCTTTTTAATTTCTTGAATAACAACTTTTACTGAATTCTCTATGCCCTTCTTAACCGATAAAGGTGAGGCGCCGGCAGCAACCATCTTCAGCCCTTCCTGCACCATAGCCTGTGCAAGAACGGTTGCAGTAGTAGTTCCGTCTCCAGCTATATCGTTCGTCTTAGAAGCAACTTCTTTTAAAAGCTGTGCACCCATATTCTCATAAGGATCTTCTAATTCTATCTCTTTAGCTATGGTAACACCGTCATTAGTAATGGTAGGCGATCCCCATTTTTTCTCTAATACAACGTTTCTTCCCTTTGGTCCCAATGTTACCTTTACAGCGTCAGCAACAGCGTTAACGCCCTTTTCAAGTGCCCTTCTTGCCTCTTCGTCAAATGCTATCATTTTAGCAGCCATAAATTCACCTCCTAATTATCCTTTAACAGCGTATATATCGCGTTCTGCAAGGATCAAATAATCCTTTGCATCGACCTTAATCTCTGTACCGCCATACTTGGCAAAAACAACTCTGTCTCCTACTTTTACTTCCAAGGCTACCCTTGTTCCATTATCAAGAATTCTGCCCGTCCCAACGGCAACCACAACACCTTCTTGTGGTTTTTCCTTTGCAGTGTCTGGCAAAACTATACCAGATAAAGTCCTCTCCTCAGCTTCCACAGGCTCAACAATTATGCGATCGCCCAATGGTTTAAGATTCATAGAATCACCTCCAAAATTTTTAATTATTTGTTAGCACTAAACTTTGATGAGTGCTAACAAATAAAATATTATATCGTTTAATCACTAATGTCAAGGGGTTAAAAACTTCCAGATATTAGCGGCTTGATAAGGTTATCTTATTAAATTTTTCAGCAATTAGAAGTTGTCAGTTGGACGTTTTTTCGGCAAGGTATATATCAATAGTCCGGAAATAATCAAAGATAGTGCCAAGCACAAATAAGCCAAATTATATGAGCCCGTATAACTCTTCACAATGCCTATTAAAAAAGGGCCAACCCACCCACCTATGTTACCAATAGAGTTTATCAAACCAATTGCCCCAGCAGCTGCGCCCTCAGATAAAAATGTGGTTGGAATAGACCACCACACGCCCATTCCACTGTATACACCTATTGCAGCAAGGTTAATAAAAACAAAGTTCAAAAGTGGATCGGTTGTTAGCACTGTGCCAGCTAAGCCTATAGCTCCAATAAACAATGGAACTGCTACGTGATATCTCTTTTCACCGCTTTTGGAAGACGAATTGCCAACAATTAAAAATCCTATTAGAGAAAGCACCATTGGAATTGTAACCAAAAAGCTAACATTTGCATTAGATAGGCCTGAAACCGATTTCAAAACAGTGGGCAGCCAAAAGCCAAAACCCCAAAAGCCCACAATCCACATAAAATAAATAAAACCAAGTTTTAGAACCTCAGGATCTTTGAGCCCTTCCCACAATGTGTATTTCCTTACTTTGTTTTTAGCGGTTATTTCATGCTGATAAAGATCAGAAAATAGAAGTTTTTCTTCAGCTGTTAGCCAATTCACATCTTTAGGCCAATCTTTGAGCCAAAACCACAAAACTATGCCAAGAAGAAGCGACAGGCAACCTTCTACAAGGAACAAAAGCTGCCAGCCAACCATATTAAACATTGATGCCCCAATTATAATGCCAGCTAATGGCGATCCTATAATACTTGCAACCAGCAGAGAGGTAAGCATAATAGAAATTGCTCTGGCCCTTTCATTTGGTGCGAACCATCTTGGGAAAAAAATAGCATAGCACACTGGATAAAAGCTTGCCTCAGCAGCTCCTATTAAAAACCGAACAACGTAGAACTCTATTGGAGTTTTAACAAAAATCATAAGAGAGGTAGCGATGCTCCACGTAACTAGAATTCTCACAATCCATTTTGACGCACTCCATTTTGCAGCACATATAGCGCCAGGAACTTCAAAAAGCACATATCCCCAAAATAAAATACCTGCACCAAAACCAAAAACCTCAGGTGAAAAGCCTAACGCCTTGTTCATAGTCAGTGCAGCGTAGCTCAGATTGAGGCGATCGAGAAATGCCAATACAGAAGCAATAAATAATGGCAAAATCACATTAAAATACCTTTTACTCAGTGTTCTTTTTAACATCTCATCTAATTGAGTTCTGTCCACCACCAAAACCTCCCTTGAAAATTAGTATTACGTATTATATAGCAAAAAGATATAGAAATTTAAAATCACATTTATTTGATTTATTAAGTTCTAAAATTTTAGATATATAATATGCATATACCAAATTCTTGATTTAAGGAGATGATATGATAAGAAGTATTTTTTCTGCAATGCTCTTCTTTATTTTTTTATTATTTGCTCCTCTTAATGGTGTAGCAAGTGCTGATATTTTTCATTTGATAATAAGGTCTGGAGTTACTCAGAACGAAATTGATAATATAAATTTAGCACTTAATACCACTAGCGAGATGATCAAAGATTATGGCTTCGTATTGAACGAAAGAATAAATGTAGTCTTAACAAGTGACAAAGAAGACTATAAAAACGCTTTAATTGAGTACTTTCATTATTCAGAGCCTTTAGCAGACAAGGAAGCCAATATCTCAGCAGGCGAGAGTTCCACAAAAGCAGCCCTTATTATCATTAAAGGCTCTGAAAGACTTGATAAATATAAAGCAGAGGCATTTAGAGTCCTTCCACACGAGATCTTTCACCAGGTCCAAAGACAGTATGGAAAGCAAAAAAATGTCCCAATATGGTTTGAAGAGGGAACCCCAGAGGCATTTAGGTATATTGCTCAGGTAAGAGCTGGCATTACTTCAAAAGAGATAGCGTTTCAAGACCCGCTTGCAAGACTTAACGTGTACGTAAAGTTAACCCATAACTCTTTGCCAAACCCAGAAACTTTGAATGAAGCTACCTGGAGAGATTGTATGTCAAAAAAAGTTCCCGTGTACCCTCTTGCTACTCTTATGGTTCTCCACTTAACAGTAGATGATTTTTCAAAAATTCAAGAAGTATATAGGCTTATGCACGAAAACGTGCCCTGGAGCAGAGCATTTACTGAGGTATTTGACGTCACACCCGATGATTTTTACAAAGACGTTATGGAAAAGATAAACTTTGAAATTGAGCACTCATAACTTTTAAGCAACCAAAAATATTGCTATGCAAAGCTAATATTGCAAACTTTTATTTGCCTAAGAAAACGTTCTCTTTCCAAAGACCGTCATAAATAATTTTGCCATTAGAACCCCTAAAGGTTCCATAGCCATCTCTTAGCCCATTTTTAAACTCGCCCGTATAAACGCTGCCATCTTTATATTTTATCGCACCCTTACCGTTATAAAGGCCTCTTTTAAACTCGCCCTCGTATGAAACAACGTTTGAACCTTTGTTCAAATATTCGATCTTACCAGAACCGTCTGGAACACAGTTTTTCACATCGCCTTCATATTTATAACTGTAGGCTTCAATAATTGCGTGTCCTTCGCGAACGCCATCTTTTATCAATCCAGAATACTTATAAAGTTCGTTTCCATTCTTACCATAGAGAATAAAAACGCCCTCGCCGTTCGCTAAACCGTTTTCACATGGCCCCGACCAGGAGACTGACTCTCCTTGTGCTAAGGGTTTTAATAACTTTATTTGGCAAGAAGAGTTAGGATCTTCTACTGTTGCAAAATCAGCAAAAGCGCTCTGTTGAAAAATAAAAAGACAAAACAAAATTATTAATATTTGAAAGTACTTCAAAGCGTGTGCCCCCTTAAATCATTAGTTATTTTTAAGATCTTATCATAAAATAGCTCAAATGCTAATAAATTAAAGATTCATTTGATATAATAAAAAAATGGAAGAAAAATTTCTTATAGAACCGATTACAGGAAAAACTTCATACACCCCAGGTCCAGTCAACTGTGGATTTTATGACAACTGCATGATAGATACTCCATGGGAGATGCACAATCACAAAAAGATAAACCCGGAGTATTTGCTTCTAACTCACGGACATGCAGATCACTTTAGAATCGCCTTTTTATTTAAGGGGAAGGGAACAAAAATAGTTGCTCCCAAAGAAGAGTGCATCTTCGTAGAAAATCCTGAAATAAACGTAAGGGCAACGTTTAGCTGGGCTATACCCCCCGATGCGATGGTCAGCTCTCTTATGAAAGGCGTTCCATGCAAAGTGGATATATACAGCGAAAACTTTTTCTATCCAGGCATTACAGTAGTCCCCCTTCCAGGTCATTCTATATCTCAGGTGGGCTATCTTACATCTGATAAAATTTTTTTCACAGGCGATGCATTATATACAAAGGAGCTGTGGAAAACATTTCCACTGCCATATTCAATCGACCCTTTACTGGTAAAACAGTCCCTGAAGAGAATCGGAAGTATTGACTTTGATTGCCTTGTCCCAGGTCATGGCAAGATCTTGACTAAAACAGAGGCAATGGAAGAAATAGAGTATCATATAGATAAAATTAACGAAATTGACAATCTTATCCTAAGGCTTTTGGAGTCTCCCTGCTCAACTGAAGAGATAATATCAGACGTCTTATCATCACTTGAAATAAGCAACTCTCTTGCTCAATATTGGATTGCAGTAACCGTTATAAAGAGCCACCTGAGCGCCCTTACCAGGATAAATAAAGTTGATTTCTTTCTGGAAAACGCAAGGGTTTATTGGGAAAGGACTAAATAAACTCAAACTTATCGACATTAAACAGCCCATTGACAGTTAGCTTTACGTGACCAATTACTTCAAGTGCCATAAAGCTTAACGTGTCAAATGGATCACTTAACTCAGAGCCATTTTTTCTAGCAGCATCGTTTAACTCATCCAATTCAGAAATTAGATTGTCTTCGTCTGAGTCTGACAGTATACCAGCCAGAGGCAGCCCTACTTGTGTGAAATATTCTCCATCAAAATAGACAAGCCCTCCTTTTAATTCGAAAACCCTCTCAACGGCCTTTTTGATAGATAAATCATCTGCTCCTACACATATGACGTTGTGACAGTCGTGAGAGATTGACGTTGCAATAGCCCCCCTTTTTAAACCAAAACCCTTAATTTTACAAGCTGAGCCTTTATTTTTCTCATATCTTGATATCACTACCAACTTTAGGATATCTTCTGCTATATCAAATTCGTCTTTCTCTGTAGAATACAGATCTGTGATAAGACTCTTGTCCCTTGCAACAATACACAGCGATCTCATTCTTTCATCGATCTCAGGTATTACAATTTCATCTTTGTTTACTCTAAAGGAGTTAAAGAATGCTTTTGAAAATCTTTTTTTCTTTGTATTAAAGTTTTCTATCATTTTACCGTTAACTATTACCTTAAAAATTTCAAATTCCTTAAAATCCTTAAATAAAACAAGGTTGGCAAAGCTGCCCTCTTTGACTTGAGAATACATATTTAAGCCATAATGATTGAGAGTGTTGTAGGTTGCAGCCCTAAGTGCGAGAATAGGATCTGTGCCCAATTTTACAGCTTTTCTAAGATTAAATATTACGCTACCAGTTTTTTTAAGATCGACAACGCTCTTATCATCAGTGCAAAAACCCACTTTATCGGGGTATTCAGTAATTATTCTATAAGCCAGATCTTGCGTAGCCTCAGCGCTACCCTCTCTGATAAACACAAACATGCCTGCATCTATCTTGCTTTTTAGATCGTCGTAGGTCTCGCTTTCGTGGTCATCTGAGATACCTTTTGAAATGTATTTCTTTAACATTTCACTGTCTTTATAAGGAAAGTGACCATTGATTAAAATATTTTTCTTTATTGCAAGTTCGATTATCGACTTATAAGGCTCATCGTCATTTATAACCCCATATACGTTCATCATCTCTCCTATGGAGATTACATTGGGCTCCTCTATTAACTTCTTAATATTCTTAGCAGTGATCTTTGAACCAGAATTCACAAACCTTGTAGCAGGAACGCTTGATGGTATAGCAAAAAAGATCTTTGACAAAGAATTCTTTGCATCCTTCATAAAGAGTCTGATTCCCTTTACCCCCAAAATATTAGCAATCTCATGATTATCAGATACTACATATAGAGTGCCAAATCTTGAAACCAGATTACCAAAAACAGAAGGAGGAAGCATTGAACTCTCTATGTGACAGTGTCCGTCAATTAAACCAGGAGAGAGTATTTTGTTTGCAGCTTCAATTACTACTTTCGCCTCAATATTTTTTTCGCCAATATATGAAATTAGATTTTCTCTAATGCCAACAGAGGCTTTTATAAATATATTTTTTTCAAAGTCAGGTATAAAACAGTTATTAATTGCAATCTCAAACATAAGGCTCCCTTTCAGATTATTCAATTTTTATAACTTCAATTGTATCACCAACCCTAACTACTCCTCCTTCTTCTACAGATGCAAAATAACCCTCCTTTGGCATTATGCAGTCACCTGTTCTATTATAAATTGCACACTTTGTGTGGCACTCTTTTCCAATTTGGCTAATAGATATTATAGAATTGCCCAATTTCAATTTTGTTCCTATTGAAAGCTTACTTAGATCTATATCAACAGTAAAATTTTCTGCAAAATCTCCAAAACTCAAGTCCTTATGTTTTTCTCTAGCTCTATCCAGACTAAATATGCTTAAAAGGCTAACCTGCCTGTGACCAAAACCAAAATGTGCATCGCCATCAATTCCAAAGTTCTTTACCAATAAAACTTCATTAACTGGTTTTTTAATCTCACCCTTGTTCTTACTAACATTAATAGACAATATTGTCCCCATAACTCATCTCCTTAAATTATAGTTTATTTATAAACTTTATTATTAAGACATAATAAAGGGTCGCCGAAGCAACCCTTTATATACTTTTATACAGGAAGATTAAGCTTCCTTCTCTTCTTGTTTATATGATTAATCATCAGTTCTGCCATCTTATGCGGATCCGTTTCTACAGCAAAACAGGCGCCCACTACCTTGGTCAGACCATCAAGTGCCAGGTCTGTGATGAGTTTGCTGCCAGTAATATTTGGAGTCACTCCCAAGACAGTATAAACGCCGCTTGCTACAAAATAAAGTCCAATAGAGAGTGCCTTTTCCGAATACCACTCAGGTGCTGACCCTGCCACGGGAAGATCAGAGATGTCAACCCCAAGCTCTTTTGCTACCAAACCGCAAAGGTGCAGTATTCTTGAATTATCTACACAGCTTCCCACATGAAGCGCAGGGGGTATGCCAAGAGCTTTGCAAACTGAGCTCAAACCAGGACCAGCAAGGGATGCTGCTTCTGGCATATAAAGTCCTGCCTTGCCCATAGCTACAGCAGAACAACCCGTTCCTAAAACCAGAATGTCATTCTTTATCAACTCTTTTGTAAGAGTTACATGACAATAATCGTGTTTTCTTCTGGGATTATTGCATCCAACAAGCCCTGCTACTCCTCTTATCTTTCCTGATTTTATAGCATCCAGAAGAGGCGTAAGAGAGCCGCCTAAGGCCTCCAATATTGCCTCGTTTGAAAAACCGCTCATCATTGGAACTGGCTCAACAGGAATCAAAACTCTGTTTTTATCCCTCTTCTTATAGAGCTCAATTGCCATTTCAACAAGCTTTTGCGCCTGAGTTCGAGCGTTCTTTACGCTAAACTCTACGTGCTCGGCCCCCGGAAATTTCGCCTTTGGAGAGGTAGTAATCATTTTGGTATGATAACAATTCATTGCTGGTATCAAGCCTGGCATTATACACTGATAATCTACTATGACTAATTCTACAGCACCAGTAACGATAGCCAGCTCTGTCAAAAGGTGATTACCCGCCATCGGTATGCCTTGTCTCATCAAAAGTTCGTTGCCGGTGCAGCAAAGGCCAGCTAAATTTATACCATTTGCACCCGCAGCCTTTGCACTCTCAATATTATTTTTGTCTCTAACTGCTGTCAAGACTGCTTCAGAAACTATAGGGCTGTGCCCATGAACGAGTATGTTTACCTCATCTTTCTTAAGAACCCCCAGGTTGACCTTTGACTCTACGGGCTTAGGTGTTCCAAAAAGGATATCAGATAGCTCTGTTGCGATCATTGAACCACCCCAACCATCAGAAAGCGACACCCTTGCGGAATGCAAAAGCAAGCTTACGGGATCTTGATCTACGCCCATATGAGTTCTGTGCATCATTTCTACCACTTCACGATCAATGCCTCTTGGTGATATGGTCAGGGATTCCCAGAGCTTTCTCCTTGATTCTGGTGCCCTCATAGCAAAACCAATATTACCCTTCTTTATGCCAAACTCATCAAAAAGAATGCTTGATAGATCCTTTGCTACCTGCAAAGTATCTTTTCCATCTGTATTAATGCCCAATTCCTTGGCTATCCTTATAAGTTTATCTACATCTCTAATCTCATAGCTTTGTGTTTCTGAGTTTGCAACTGCATCAAGGGTTTCGAGTAGATCCCTTCCATGATCAGAGTGAGCAGCAGCGCCAGCCGCAACACCCCTACCGAAGTTCCTTGCTACAATGGTATCTGCATTTGCGCCGCACACGCCAAGGCTTCTTTCCTTACCAGGCACTATCCTACAGGGTCCCATAGAACAATTTCTACATGAAAGTCCCTGTTTACAAAATGTGCACTGCGGTTGCTGGGCCTTAAACCTATCCCAAACAGTCACAACGCCGTCCTTTTCGGCCTTTTCGATCATAATCTGAGCATCCTTACAGATACTTAGCTCTTCGATCTCATCCTGGCTTCGTGCCATTTTAGTCCTCCTTATTCAAAAATTTAAATATATCAGAAAAAATAGGATCGCATATCTTTCTCTGTTCAATGTCCAAAATACATGGATTGGACATGCCCATTTTTACAAGATCTGGCAGATAATCAATGAAACTAATATTGTCAAAATCGCCATAGCCATTAAAGTCAAAATTATCTTTATCTGATTTATTGAAAATAAGAATTCTTTTTGTCAGACCAAGCTCGGTCGCCATTGAAGAAATGTTCTTAGCGGTTTTAAAGCTAACTAGTGTTGGCTCGCTAACAACTATCAAGGCATCCATCCCCTCTACTGTACCTCTACCTAAATGTTCTATCCCCCCCTCCAGATCTACCAAAATTATTTCGTCTCTCTCGAGCACTACGTGCGCGAGAAGGGCTTTTAGAAAGGCATTGGCATTGCAAGAGCAACCGCTACCTGCAGCCTTTATCCCCCCAAGGACCAATAACTTAATATTTTCTTTTTTGACAGAGTATCTTTCAGGAATGTCTTCTACTTTTGGATTTAGGTTTATAATCCCGCTCCCCACTCTGGAATTAATTAACTCTAGCTCTTCAGATATAGGGACAGGCAATTGACCTTCAGAAAACCCCAAAGCCAGACCCAATGTTGCGTTTGAATCAGCATCTATCAAGAGGACATCCTTCCCCTGCCTTGAAAGAAAGTCAGCAAACCAAGCACAAACAGTGGTCTTACCTACACCACCTTTGCCCGCTACAGCTATTTTCACTATTTACCCTCCTTTGGGCAAATCCTAAACGCTAACTTAGATTATAAATCAAACAAATCGATAAGTAAATATATTATGAATTAATAATTGTTATGGATTCATAAACATAATAAATAGTAAAAAATTAAGGAAATAGACAGAGCTTATTTTTCTACAATTTCGTCCTCTGCCCAAACTCCATCTTCAGATTTACCATCAGGAGTGACAAGTTTGCCCTCACCATGTTTCAAATCCTCTTTCCACCCACCCACATATCTGGTCATATCTGGTAATACCAGAACCCCAAATCCATGTCTTTTGCCATTAAGATAGCCACCTGCATACCATGAACCATCAGAATATGTAACTACGACCCTGCCTTCCGTTCTGTTCATATTAAATGTGCCAGCAAATCTCGTGCCGTCAGCCTGGCAAAATAGACCCTGACCGTTAAAGTGGTCCTGATAGAATTCTCCTAAATAAAAGGTGCCGTCAGGCCAGGCAAACTCGCCCTTTCCCTGCTTCTTACCATCAATCCAGTCGCCCTCGTAATAACGTCCATCAGGAAAGCTAAGCCTGCCATAACCATTTTCCTTGTCATCCTTCCATTCTCCAACATACTGTCGCCCATCGTGAAAAGAAAAATTCCCATATCCGTTTATCCTGTCGTTTTTCCAATCACCTTCGTACTCATCGCCTGTAAGCCATGCAATTTTCCCTCTGCCATCCCTCTTACCTTGAACGAAGTCGCCCTCGTATACAGTACCATCAACATAATTCATAATACCTCTTCCGTGTGGCTCTCCATTTACAATATCGCCCTCGTAGATTGCTCCATTTTCAAATACAATCTTGCCTTTGGAATCATTATCCATAATTATCTCCTTTCAAACATCTAGTAATATACAAATCTAATAGATAGTTCTAACAATATAGAATTTTTAGTATAACAAATTTTTGGGAGATACTAAATAAAAAGTTTGACATATAAAAAGTTTTTGAAATAAACTGTATAATGCTATAAAATATAAAAAAAACCAGTTGCACTTCTGGAGGTTTTAAATGAATTATAAGTATTTATTTTTGTTAACAATGGGTCATCTTTTTACCGACCTAAATCAGGGCGCGTTGCCAGCACTGCTACCCTTTATGATCACAGAGCATGGTCTAAATTACGCTCAAGCAGCTGGTCTTATCTTTGCTGCAAATTTTTTGTCTTCTGTAGTCCAACCAATATTTGGAATAATGGCAGACAAACATGCAAGAGCCTGGATGATGATAGTTGGAATATTTTTAGCGGGCTTGGGCATTGGTTTTTCTGGTTATATTCCAAATTATATAATATTGTTTTGTATTATATCAATAAGCGGTTTAGGAGTTGCAATGTTTCACCCAGAGGGTGCTCTTTTGGCCAACAAGCTTGCAGGAAGCAAAAAGGCAAGTGGGCTTTCTCTATTCGCACTTGGAGGCAATGGTGGCTATGCTCTTGGACCAATCATTGCTACGATAGCAATATTACATTTTGGATTTCATGCCACAATTATTCTGCTCATATTAAGCCTTTTTATGGCTATCCTGTTTATACCTCACATTCCGTTTTTTGACAAGATACTTAAAAGCCCAAAGGAAACAAAAACTGACTGGGCAAAAAATACAAAAAACCAAATTAGTGCTTTTTCAATTCTAACTGGTATTGTGTTCTGTAGATCAAGTATATTTTTTGGTCTAAATACCTTTATTCCTCTTTTGTGGATAAACTACTATCACTCTTCTCAAACCGAAGGCAGTATTGCACTGGCAATCTTCTTTCTAATGGGTGCAATAGGAACAATACTAGGTGGCAATTTGGCTGACAGACTTGGATATGTCAATATAGTTAGATTTGGATTCATTGTCCTATTGCCATCTCTTCTTGCATTTCCTTTTATAAACAATCAAGCCTTAGCGATGGCGCTGTTAGTGCCAATAGGTTTTGCAGTATATATGGCGTTTAGCCCGATGGTGGTCCTTGGTCAAAAGTATCTTCCAAACAGCATGGGTTTGGCATCAGGGGTAACTATTGGTCTTGCTGTTAGCGTAGGTGGAATAATTGCACCCTTGTTGGGGGTTTTAGCAGACAGCTATGGGTTAATTTCTGCATTTTACGTTATAGCTATAATACCCTTAATAGCCATTCCCTTATCTTTTTGCCTGCCCAAAGATTAAGAATCAAATCCTCGCTCTTTGGCATAGTTTTTCAGTATATTATAAACAGCCTCATGGTGAGACCCTTTATCTAAATACATTTCATCGTCAGCCCTTCTAAAGATGTCCTGTAAATCGTCTCCAGGAACGTGACCAAATGCCAAGCCAAAAGACATATACAGCGGCACATGTTCACCTTCAGCCAACCCTATATTATTTTTTAATTTGTCAATAGCAGCGTTTAGCTCATCGCTTCTATAGTCGATACAAACAACAGCAAATTCATCTCCTCCTATCCTACACACGCGACCAATTTCTTTGAAAATGCCGTCCAGCAAATGAGCAGTACGAATTATCAAATTGTCGCCCTCTGCATGTCCTATCCTATCGTTTGCCCATTTCAAACAGTCTATATCTACTACGACTATTGCAATTTTTCTTTTTAGTTTTGAAATGCTAAGCTTCGCTAATTCCTCTTCAAAAAATCTCCTGTTATACACTCCGGTAAGCGAATCCCTATAGCTCAAAAATTCAAGATTTCTCTGGTATTCCACTTTGTCAGAAACGTCAGCAGCAGTACCAAACAAATATATACCATCATCATCAAGAAGATATGTCAAGAGTACTTCTAAATATATTAAACTGCCATCTTTATGATTTCCTGTAATAATTGAATGAAATCGATCGCCAATTACCATGCCTTCCTCGGTAACGACAGATCTTATTGCCTCTTGACCATCTTGTGTAAAAAGCTCAAGGGGAGATTTTACCAAAAGCTCTTCGATAGAGAGCCCAAAAATACTGGCAAACTGAACATTTGCATATCTAAATGTAAAATCAGGAGCGAGCATAAATATGCCAGTAAGCGAGTTGTCAACCAAGGCTCTATATCTTCTTTCGGCAGATCTTAACTCTTTATTAACATCCTCAAGTTCAGTATCCTTTTGATCTAGCTGTTTCAATATTTTAATGAGATTATCAAATAGAGATTGAAATTCCAACGTAAACTTGTATGACTGAATGGAACAAATCTCTCTAACATCTTTTCTATCTTTATAAAAAACGTCCTCAAGAACCTTAATTGGTTTGGATAACTCTTTGTAAACAAAAAAATATCCAAACCAAAGCAGCATTATCATAGCTAAAATACAAAAAAAGATGGCAACAAAAGCAAGTCTAACAAGGCTTAAGAAAACGCTTGACGAGATGGCGAAGTAGATTGTCCATCCAGAAGATGTTAATCTAGTCTCACTGCTTAACCATCGATCAAAAAAGATGAGATTAAAAAAATTAATAGGATTGTTTATAAAATATGATTTAAAATCCTTCCCTATAAACTGAGCAGAATACTTAGGATTAGACACAATAACGTTTGAATTTTGGTCTATTAATGCGAAACGTACCTGAGATCCCAAACCATTTATCGAGCTATTAATAGGCGAAATAAGCTTAAAAATATTTTCAACTGGGATTATGGATATGACTACACCTGTTACAAAGTTATCCTTAGTAAAAACTGGCACAGCAAGCACTATCACTCTTTCATTGTCAAACCTTGAAAGGAGCAGCCCAGAAACAGACTTTTCTCCTTTCATGGCCTTAGTAAAATAGCTTCTATCGGCAACGGAAATATTTTTAATCTTAGTCGTTGAATATACAATCTGGCCTGATACATTAACATAAGCTAAAATTTGAGCCTCGGGAAAAGAGCCCTTTAGATTTCTCAATATCGATTCTGATTCAGGGGACGCTCTCTTTATGCTATCAAGCGATGAAATCATTTCAAGTTTATAAAATTCACTTGAAATAAAGCTCTCTAATGTGCTTTTATACCTTTCAGTTGCAGAGCCAAGGTTGTTTGAAATATCGTTTTTAAAATCCTGATACTGGATAAAAAGGGTGCACACAAAAAACAAAACTGGAATTAAAAAGGATAAAATAATTACAATTAAAATTCTACATCTTATGCTCCTTAAATTACAATTTTCACTGGGATTCAATATCATACCAACAGATTAGACCGAAACCATCAAACTTTTAACTCGCCTTATATAATTAATGGTTTCAGCATAAGGAGGCACGCCGTTAAATCTTTCAACGGAGCCGGGGCCTGCGTTATATGCAGCAAGCGCAAGATCAACGCTCTTAAATGTTTTTAAGAGACTTGAGAGATATTTTGCTGTTCCTCTGAGGTTTTCTATGGGATCGAGTGGGTTATCCACGCCCAAACCTCTTGCTGTAGCTGGCATAAGTTGGCCCAATCCAAGCGCCCCATCAGGTGACACGGCATTTGGATTTCCATTAGATTCGGCTAACACTATTGCCTTTAACAAGCTTGGCTTAATGCCATATTCATTGGCTATATCCGGGAGCTCTTTCTCCCAATCACTAGATGCGATCTGATTTACTTCTGTTTTATCGTAATTTTGATTAACAGGATCAGCCTGAGCTACAACGGGATAGATTTCTGAAGAGAACACCGCGCCCGAAGAGGATATTAAACCATTAAATTTTGAAGGTGAAGCTAAAGCAAGATTTTTTTTACTTTCAGTCTCCTTCAAAACGCTCTTGAAGTCAGTTTTATAGTCCTCTTTAAAAGAGCCAGAGCTAGATATCAAGCTTGAAATATCAAGTCCCTGCTTCTGGGTTACCCTTTTCATCTTAACCTCCGTTAATATTTTAAAGCTAATTGAGTACTAAATAATATATCTATTTATAATTACTTTTTGCCCTCTGATACCACGTTCATCCATATAGTGAACTCCTTAGAGAGACTGCCAAGCAGTGATTCATAATAAAGGGTATTATCAAGGAGCATTGCGTTTTCCCTCTCTGGATCAACGTCATTGCCATTTGTATAAACGCCTTCATTTCTTTTCACTGTCTTAAAACCCTCATCAAGAGTCTGACTATCGTCAATATGCAATGGATCGGTTCTCTTCAGCGGGAGGTTGTTCTCATCTTTTTTTAAAACCTCCCTTAACTGGGCCATAAAATTGATATCATAGGATTTGTACCCTGGAGTATCGGCGTTTGCTATATTTTGGGCAAGGACTTCGTTTCTCTTATAGGCGCCAGAAAGCCCAAATCCAAGTACTTTAAAAACAGGATCATTAATTATCATCAGTCTATCTCCAAAAGCTGTCTGTGGTCTATAAATGCCTGGACAACTTGAGTATAAATGTTCTCAAGGTGCTCTTCTTTAATATTTAATACCTCCATGGCCTTAGGCTCCAGCCTATACAAAAGACCATCGGCACCAACTCCCTGACCACTCATAAGGGCGACTGCATCAGCAATATGGACAATACATACAATGTCAACAAAATCCTTAGCATCAGTTGGGCTATGATGATGAGCAATAGCCTCAATCAGCATTGGAGGTAAATTCCATTTTTCAGCAACTTTACCGCCAAGGTATGCATGATCAAACCCAAGAACTGCGATCTCAGCTTCCTGGAATGACTTACCTTCTTCTACAAGTTCATTTATGGTCTGAAATTCCTTTTGAACAAATTTACCGATTATAGTTTTGCCTATGTCGTGAAGTATGCCAGCGGTAAATGGCTCTTCTGGCTTAGGATATTTTATTAATTTTGCAAGAGTTTTTGCTCCGATAGCCACAGACATTGAGTGCTCCCAAAGGGCTCCTTTTTGAAGCTCATAGCCCTCAACCTCCTTGGACAAGTGCGCATGAAGGGCTGCTGCATAAAGAATGTTTTCAACTACCCCAAATCCCAATATAACAATTGCCTCAGTAACAGTTTTGATCCTTCTCGCGTATCCAAAATAGGCAGCGTTTGAAAGCCTTAAAACTCTTGCCGTAAGAGCCTGATCTTGACTTATAACGTTTGCTAGATTTACTGCCGTTGACTTTGGATCTTTTATAATATTTAGAGCTTCTATTACTATGTGTGGCAAAGGGGGTATATCAGATACTCTATCCAAGATTTGCTTCATATTTTCTTGTGCCCTTTGAGAAAGATCTATCATTGTTAGCCCACCTTTATAAAGTTTTTCTCTTTAACGGCACTCATTAAAGAAACAGTATCAACAATCAAAGCAACCCTGCCGTCACCTAATATAGTAGCACCAAAAAAGCCTTTTACTCTATTAACAATGTATCCCAATGGTTTGATTACAACTTCTGAATTTCCTATAAGATCGCTCACAGATAAAACTACATTTTTATCAGAGGTTGAAACAACTACAAGGAAATTTTCATTAAAATCTTGTTTGCCTGGAGTTTCAAATATATCAGCAAGCCTTAAGACTGGCAAAACCTCACCCCTAAACAGTGTGACCTGCTGCGACTGTATTGATTGCACTTCTTCTTCTTCTAAGAATCTTGTTTCCAGAACTACGTTTAATGGCAAAGCATAAACCTCCTTGCCAACTTTAACAAGCAAAGCCTGAATAATAGCAAGAGTAAGAGGGAATTTTAAGGTAAAGCGAGTATATTCTCCCAGCTTGCTGATCAAAGAGACGGAGCCATTTAACCTTTCTACCACAGATTTTACGACATCAAGGCCTACACCTCTGCCGGAAACTTCAGATACTTTATCGGCTGTAGAAAATCCTGGTAGGAAAAGGAGTTCAAATAAAGCCTGATCGTCCATCTGATCTAGTATATTTGGAGACACTATATCCCTCTTTTTAGCCTTTTCCCTTATTTTATCCGGATCTAAGCCTCTTCCATCGTCTTCAATCTGGATAACAACATAGCCTTCTTCCTGTTTGGCAGATAACTTAAGCTTGCCTCTCTCAGATTTACCTTTTGATTTTCTTTCTTCAGGAGATTCGACTCCGTGATCAAGTGAATTTCTAATAAGGTGAACAAGAGGCTCACCAATCTCGTCTATTATAGACTTGTCAAGCTCTGTTTCCTCGCCCGAGACGATAAAATCTATTTGCTTATTCAATTGATGTGAGAGGTCTCTAACCAGTCTTGGAAATCTTTCAAATATGTGCGATACAGGCAACATTCTTGTTCTGAGTATCTCATCTTGAAGCAGGTTAATAGTCCTACCCATATGGGTAGTAACCTCAGTAAGCGAGGTTACAGAATCAGATCCTGAAAGAGCCTCTCCTACGTCTTCGCTAATTTTTATAAGCCTTGTCCTGTCAATGACAAGTTCTCCGACAAGATTCATCAAATTATCGAGTCTTTCAACGCTAATACGTATAGTTTGGCTTTTTTTGAAATCTGTTTTAACTTTTATTTCGCTCTTTTCATCCTTTTCGATATTCTCTTGGGAAAGACTTTGAATTTGCTCTGTTCTGGCCGATTCGTATGGTAACACCTCTACCATCTCAACCTCAGCTATACCCTGAACGACGTTTTTTATTTCCTCTTCAGTTGATTTTGTGACGATGTAATATGTCAGATCAAGGTCGAACTTCTCCTGCTCAATTTCTGTAACAGCTGGCAGAGTTTTGAATATCTCACCGAGCTGTTCAAGAGATTTCAAGACCATATAAGCCCTTGGATACTTCATCTGGCATCCTTGAGCAAGAGAAAACTTCACAACAAAAACGTTAAGCCCTTTTATAAAAGCCTCGTTAATAACTCCCGTTTCAACTTCGTTAAGCACATCTAAAGAATGCACTACGTTTTTTTCTATTACTGAATCGCCGCTAGGTATGCTGAGTTCTGATGGCGATGTTTTGGCTTTTTCAATCAATGACACAAGCTCTGATGAGTCTATATCTCCATTATGCCCCTCTTCTATGTCGTCAACAGCTTCTTGTATGAAATCCAAACCCTTAAAGAGAATGTTTATAATGTTTTGATTAAGAGAAAGTTTCGAGCTTCTAACCATATCCATAAGACTTTCAAGGCTATGGGTAAACTTAGCAAGCGAATCAAAACCAAGCGATGACGAAGAGCCCTTTATAGTATGAGCCGCTCTAAAAAGCGATTGTATAGCGTCTGTGTTATTAGGTTGTTTTTCTAACTCTAAAAGAGATTTTTCAAACTGCTCTATGAGCTCTTTAGTTTCTTCTAAAAAGATAGACCGATATTCATTTACGTCAATATCCATAAATGCCTCCTATTTGCCTGCCTCAAGCATCTTCAACCCATCTTCTTCTTCTCCTTTGAACATTAAGTTGATGTCTAGTAAAACTATCAACCTTTCGTCAACTTTTGCAACACCCTTAATGTATTCTGCATCAATTCCAGAAAAAATCGGCGGAGGCGGCTCAAGAGAATCTGAAGAAAATCTGAGTATCTCGGTAACAAGATCTACAATGAAGCCTACAATATTTCCTGAAGTCTCTACAACTATTACCCTGGTATCCTTTGTCCGCTCAGTTTGCCCAAGCTCAAATCTCCTTCTAAGATCGACAACTGGAACTATCTTGCCTCTCAGGTTTATAACCCCTTCGACAAAACCTGGTGCTTTTGGCACCCGTGTGATGTCTTGAATCTTAATTATCTCCTGAACAGATGAAATCTCGATTCCATAAAATTCTTTTGCAAGCTTGAAAACCACAAGCTGGATTTCATAAACATCAGATGTTAAAACATCCTTTTCCAAGATTAAAAACCCCCTTTAAATTCTTTTTTTAGCTTTTCCAAATTCAAGATAAGATCTACCTTTCCTTTAGGAAGGCTAAGCTTCCTGCAAATTTCAAATTCTGACATCCCTCTATTAAAAAGTTCCACAACATCATCATAAACGCCGTTTTGCTCCAAGGTTTTTGGCAAAATATTTTCAATATCAAAGCCGGTATATTTCTCACCCTCTTTCTCAAGGTGTTCAACCTTTAGCTCTTCATCTGACTCAAGAGTTTTCACCCTTCTTAAGGAGTCTTTTAACTCATAAAGTATTTCCCTCATCTCACTCTCAAGCTCAATAATCTCGCTTTCAGAAGGGAGCTTGGAATAAATATCCCTCAACCTCACTTCTCGGGAGTATAGAAAAAAGATAGATGCGCCAAGAATGACAATTTGAAACAATAAGACTAATAGTTCCATTTAAACCACCACATTGAGTCCTTTGTTATTCTTGCCCTGTTCACCCTTGGTCTGTCTATGTGACACCCTTTTTATTGAGGAAGATTTTTCAGCTTCCTCTGTCTTTTTAACCTTATTTCGATTCTCCTCAAGGATCTTTTGAAATTGAATAGCCATTGATTGCTGAGCAGCATCAACTCTTGAACCTGGGTTGGCAAGCTGTGCCCTCCCTGATTCTGTTATTTGCATAAGTACCCCTTGCATATCAACAGAGCTAATCATTCATATCACCTCTTATCAATATTTTAAGTATATCATCAAATTAAAATATATATGACTCACTGGTCAATACTCTTTTTACCCTTTAAGAGATAGATTTTTGCAATTATTTTTGCAACCGACTCATATAATCCTACTGGTATATCGTCACCAATATTAACTTTATATAGGTCTTTTAAAAGATTAGGATCTTTTATCTCAGGAACGTTGTGAAATCTTGCTATATTTATAATTCTTTCAGCAAGCTCGTCTTGGCCCTTAGCTACGACTCTTGGGGGCCCTTTAGATTTATCATATTTTAAAGCCACTACTCTTTTCTTGACTTAGATCACCTTCTTTTTTCCCTTATATACCGTTGCCAAAATACTTGCAACCGCTTTATAAAATTTTTCTGGAATTTCGAAGTTGATTTCTACCTCTTTAAATATCGACCTTGCCAAAATTTCATTTCTCACTAGCGGCACATCGTTTTCCTTAGCTATTTGCATAATTTTTTCAGCTACAATGCCCATTCCTTTAGCTACAACCTTTGGTGCTCTATATTTCTCTGGATCATAAAATATAGCAACTGCAACGTGAGTAGGGTTTGTAATGATTACATCGGCCTTTGGAACCTCTTGCATCATCCTCCTTCTCGCCATTTCGCTTTGCAACCTTTTTATCCTAGATTTTACGAGAGGATCCCCTTCTGTACTTTTATATTCCTCTTTGATCTCTTGTTTGCTCATCCTAATACTCTTTTCATATTGCCATCTTTGAAAAAGATAGTCAATCAATGCGAAGAAAAACAACACTATCATAGTTTTTACAAGAATTGACGAAACAATTTCTATGACGATTTGAAAACTTTTGTGAATATCTATGAAAGAGAGGTTTAAAATTTCAGGAAGAACGACCAATAGGGAAGATATTAAAATATAAGCAAGGATCAATATCTTAATAGCTGGCTTCAAGACTTGATCTACAAAGCCTCTAACAGAAAAAAGCCTTTTGAAGTACTTTAAAATGTCAAGATTAGAAAATTTTGGAATAAGGACTTGTGGTGTTATTACGAAACCGACCTGCAAAATATTCGATAACAGTGACATAAAAAGTGCTCCAATCATGGGAGGGACTATAAGGATTAAAAAAGCGATCAAAAAATTATGATATTGAACGTTTAAATCAAGGGTATCAAAAGCCAAGAAACTCTTCCATAAATTAAACCAACTATTAAAAAATGTGACTAAAAAGAACTGTAAAATTATGTAACTTCCAAAAAATACAAGAATGCTTGAGAGTTCTTGGGATTTCGCTACCTGACCCATTTTTCTGGCTTCTCGCCTTCTTTTATCTGTAGCCGGCTCTGTCTTATCTCCCTCATCGAAGGGCATTGATTAGCTCCATTGAAACAGTGTTCATATAATTAAAACATTGGTTTATAAAAGGCAGGGCAAAACCCAAAAATATAATTATCATCATAGTGGTAATAAGAATTTTTAAAGGAAGTCCTAACAACAAGACGTTTAGTTGGGGCGCAGTTCTTGCCATTATCCCTAAACTAAAATCTATCAAAAATAAAATTAAAACAACGGGCAGAGCCATCTGCAATCCCGCAATCATCGCCCAAATTAAAGTGGTCATTAATAGCTGGTATGAGGGTCCTGGTTTGATAAATTGACCCACTGGCAAGATATAATAGCTTTCAACAAATATTTTTAGAAGAAGATAGTGAAAATTTCCTATTAAGAATATCAAAAGTCCCAATAGCGTAAAAAAATTACCATAAACAGATGTCTCAGTCCCCATTTGAGGGTCATAGAACGCAGCCATACCCATTCCAGATTGCATATCAAATAACCCGCCTGCAAATTCAAGGATCCACAAAAATAAATAAAATATAAAACCCATCCACATTCCTATCAAAACTTCAAAGATTGACGAAAAGATAAAGATTATGGGATTATCTGGGACATTGATCTTCAAGTTCATCGTAATCAATATAGAAAAAATAAGAATTATCAATATTTTAACTTGAGTTGGTATCACCTTTGTGCTAAAGAAAGGAGCAACAGCAAAAAAGCCTGAAAACCTAAGTATCGGCATCAAAGAACGAATCAGCATATCCCAGAAAAGGGATATATCGTTCATTTTATGATGTTAGGAATATTTTGATAGAGTCTGATTATATAATCTGTCAAAACGTTTAAAGTGAATGGTCCTAATAAAAACATAACAATAATAACTGCCAAAAGTTTTGGAACAAAAGATATGGTAATATCCTGAAGCTGTGTTGCAGCCTGAAATATTCCCAAAAACAGACCGATAAACAAAGCAACAAATAAAACTGGGGCAGTTATCAAAAGAAGAACTAACATTGCATTCCTCGAAAGATCGAGAACAAGCCCCTGGCTCATCAGATCTCTACCTCACCTCGTCCGATTGTCCTAACTAAAAATTTCCTCTTCATAACGTCAAAAATGACTGTTCTGGCAAAACTTCCTCCTATGTCCTTGTTTAGAAGTTGGATACCATTCTCTTTTAAGGAATTTTCCAGGGCCTCCGCATTCCTTCTGCCTATGTCCAAAAGGGAAGATTCAGAAACATTAAACATCTTTGACCCGCCGGCCATTTTACAACTAATATTCATACTCGAACCATTTTTCTTTAATTGCTCTAAAAGATACACTACTGCAGTATCAGCATATTTAGCAGGCATATCCACCTTGCCATTAGAAGATGGAAGCATTACATGAGCCATAGCAGCCATGCGTTTTTTGTTATCAATAAGCACCAGACCTAAACAAGAACCAAGACCTCTCGCACAAAGAATATCCCCTGCCTGACCCACAGCCCATTCTCCCATACCACAAAAGTACTCAGCCATATCAAACACCCATTCCAATTGACTCTAAAAGTTTTAATAAAGAATCTGGTTCAAACAAAACGGCCAAAACTCCAGCAATTCTTACTCCATAAGCGACCATGCTTGTCTGTATAATCAAAACTCTGTCGCCCACAGCAGTTAAAGATATAATGCCGTCTAAAAGTGCACCGTTCATATCGACTGCCACAGCAGGAGGACTAATATCGAATGTCATGCCAGTAAAAGATGATAGTGCGGTTATGTACGATCCAGACATAATGTTGCCTATTTCAGAAATCGCAGACATTGTCATCTCATCAAACTCAAGCTCATCTGGATTCATACCCATAAGCATGCCTGCTATTGCCTTTGCGCTTTGGACTGGCCAAAGATATAAAACGTGGCCCTTTAAATTGCCAGAAATTGATAAATAAACAGCTGCCACTTCCTTTTCTGGACTGCCAAAGATATTAGCAGCCTCATTAAAGGTGGCAAGCTTCGCCTCCACTACCTCCATATTTATCTCGGTATTCAAGAAAGAAGACAGGGCAGTAACAGCATTGCCTGCACCAATGTTACCTAATTCTTTTAAAGCATCTAAGTGGTCAGCTTCAAGCTTTTCGTATCCCATGGAACCTCCTCAGACCTTTTTATATATAAATGACGAGACATATTCCAAGGAAAATCTTCTTGCATTAAAAACTCGCTCGGTGGCTCCCACAAAAAGAATTCCCCCTAATTTAAGGCTTTTACTAATATTTGCATAAACCTTCTCTTTTGCCTCTTCATCAAAATATATTACCACATTTCTGCAAAGTACAATATCAAAATCCAATCTTGGGGGTTCACCTAAAATCAGGTCTCCCCTCAAAAATGTTGTATTCTGCTTAATATCGTCGTTAACCTGATATTTTTCATCAGGAAATTTCTTGAAATACTTTTCAAGCAGTTGCGCTTTTGCGCTTTTAAAAAAATCTTTTGTATAGATTCCTATCTTAGCTTTTTCAAGAGCTTCATCATCAATATCAAGTCCCCATATATGATACTTTATGCCTTTAAAGTATTCATTAAGTATTATTGCAACGGTGTATGCCTCTGCCCCCACAGAACAACCAGCGCTGTAAATTCTCAACACATCTGTTTTTTTTGATAGTTCAGGTATGTATTTCTGTAGCTCTTCAAAAAGCTCTGGATTTCTGAAAAACTCAGAAACGTTTATGGTAAATTTTTTCTTAAACTCTTCCAACGCCTTTGGATTTGACTTAAGATAGCTCAAATACTCTCCGAATGTCTTTATACCTAAAAAACTCATCCACAGAGTTACCCTTCTTCTTACCTGGTTTTCTCTGTATAAATGCAATGGAATACTTGTTAGTCTAAATATCTCTTCAGTAAATTCTTTATATTCCTTTTGATCGTCCATTATTCACTCCCTAAAATATTCTAATCTTTAACAAATTCCATTATAGCATTAGGTATACCAGATAAGTTTACTATTCTGTCTTGTAAATTTGAGCGAACAATTGAGCCAGGCATTCCATAAACAACACAAGAACTTTCATCTTCTGCGTAGATCTTGCCACCTAATTCTCGGACTATTTTCGCACCACTAGTACCATCAGATCCCATACCAGTCATTATAACTACCAAGAGTTTTTCTCTAAAAACTGGGCCAAGCGTTTCAAGCGTCATATCTCCTGCCGGCCTTAGACCAAAATAAGCTTGAGTTTTATCATCTAAATATATTGATTTGTCATTTTTTACTCTCAAGTGATATCCGCCCTTTGCAACAATTCCTGTATTTGACAAAAGCAATTGCCCGTCCTCAGCTTCGCTTATAGGAAAGGGACAAATTGTATTTAAGCTATCTGAAAAAATCTTTGTAAACCCAACTGGCATGTGCTGGACGATTATCAGAGATGCATCAAAAGATGGATCTAGCTCTGACACGACTTTTCTGATTTGTGGAGGAGCACCTGTAGATGCGACTATTACAACAGCCTTATTTGCAATCTTTCTTTCTATCTTTATAGGCGTTTTTTTGGAAGGCAAACACTCTATGCATGGCTTTACTCTTATCTTGCCTCTTGCAAGATAGGCTGCCCTGATTTTTTTTAACAATTCATCCTTAGCAGACATAACTCCAAGAGGAGGATTAACCTTAGCAACATAATCAAAGGCACCATAGTTAAGTGCATCAACTGTTACCTGAGCTCCCTCTGTTGTAGAAGAGCTAAGCATTATAAAAGGGGTTCCACTATCAGATAATTGCTTCAAAACATCCAATCCAGAGCCATCGGGTAATATAACATCAAGAGTAACTACGTCTGGTCTTAAAGAAGTTATCCCCTCTATGGCGTCTTTTACCTTGCCAGCTTCGCCTACTACCTCTATATCGCTTTCCTCAAGAAGCATTCTTTTAAGAATTGATCTTATGACTAATGAGTCTTCTACTATAAATAATTTTATTTTAGACACTACAGCCTCCTAAATTGTAAAACTTGCAATCAAACTTTTTACCAAAAGGGACCAGCCATCAGCCAAAACGAAAAGAAGTATTTTTAGCGGCAAAGAAATCATAACAGGTGGAATCATCATCATTCCCATAGACATAAGTATGCTTGCAACTGCAAGATCTATTATAACAAAAGGTAAATATATTACTATACCAATTATAAATGATGTTTTTAATTCGCTCAATACGTATGCACTAATGGTTACTGTTGGAGAAATATCGTTTACAGAGTTTGGCCTAGGGGATCGAGAAAGTTCTACCATTAAAGAGAGATCGCTCTTTCTAGTATTGTGAAGCATAAAGTCTCTGAGAGGGATATAACCTTTTTCAATTGCATCTTGAAAAGTTATCTGACCTTTTTGATATGGAGTATATGCGTCTTGCTCAATTTTCTGAATTATAGGAGTCATAATAAAAAGCGTAAGAAACAAAGAAAGCCCTATTATAATCTGACCAGGTATTATTTGTTGTACACCAAGAGCATTTCTTAAAAAGCCAAACACTATTATCAACCTCAAGAAAGAGGTAGTCATCAAAAGCAATAATGGCGCAAAAGCAAGAATGGTTAGAATGAATAAAACTTTTAAAGAATTTGCAATATCGTTCGGCGAGCCTGCGCCTAAATCGATATTTATATTTGGAGCGGCATTAGCTGTATGAGAGCAAACAACCAATCCCAAAAGAAAAAATAAAAATATAAAATTTTTTTTCACTGTTAACTATTATTTAACTGTTTTACTTCTTTTTTTAATCTTCTCAATACATCCAAAAAACTGCTTTTTTCCAATTTTTTTTCTTTAATATCTTTTTCTGGAAAAATTCCTATAGTTTCAAATTCTCTTAAAAGTTTTATGTCGCCATCTTTAGACACTGACAACAGAAGGTATTTATCCATAACCTCAACTATAAAAAGCTCAGAATATGATAGGGTTAGCTTATCAACTACTCGGACAAAGCCGTTATTCGATTTTGGTATAGAATAGTTAACCTTGAGCTTTCCCTTTAGTCTCCTGATAATTAACATTGGGACAAGAACCAATAAAATCAAAAATATTGAAAACTTAATGAGATAACCCATAATATCGGGAGCGGATGAATTATGTTGATTTTGGGAACCATCTAGTGTTAAACCCAGAGAATTATCCTTTGGCGGATTGTTTTGACTTTGAGTAGTACTACTACTTTCTACAACATTATTCGTCTTTGCTTCTTCGGGATTATTAACTTTTATATTATCATTTGAGGATATTTTATCAACTTGGTGATATTGAGGTGAAGAGTTTTGGGTATATTGTATTGGGTCTAAATTATTAGAGCCTGTATTGTTCACCGCTTTAGAAGTCTTATCTATAGAAATAGCCTTTTCTTCGATTGAGGTGTTTGTTTTGCTTAGATTGTTTTTATTTTGATTATCATCTGTATTTAGAACATATATATCTTTAGGATTATTTACCCCAAACTTTATAGAAGGTGTTGAGTCAGTTTGAAAGAAGGAAGGAAGCGGCCCATTGATATTCTTTTGGGCTGCAAACGCGTTTGACGAGAAAAGCGCTATAAATAAAAATATATAAATAAAGCGCATGATCAATTTAAGAAAGGGCCTTTCTAACTGCCTCCAATACTCTGTCTGGTTGAAATGGTTTTACTACAAAGTCTCTTGCTCCAGCTTGTATAGCCTCTATTACTATTGCTTGCTGACCCATTGCAGAAACCATTATAATCTTAGCATTGGAGTCAAAAGCCTTAATCTCCTTAAGAGCCCAAAGACCGTCCCTTTCAGGCATAGTGATATCCAACAAAGTCAGCTCAGGCTTGAGTTCTTTGTATTTATCTAAAGCCTCTAAACCATTTACTCCCTCACCCACCACCTCATGACCATTTTTTGTTAAAATGTCCTTTAACATCTTCCTCATAAATGTAGCGTCATCAGTAATCAATATTTTTGCCATAGTTTCCCCCTATCATAAGTTTTAAGGTAAAAATATTATTGCATAACAAGACTTGTAAAGTAAACATCTTTTACAACATCGCGTCCTACAATTTGGTTAAACTTTTGAAATAATATCTGTCTAAGCCTTTCCTTACCTTGAGAAGTTATCAATTCCTGATATGTCTGGCTCGACAATATAATTATAGCAGCATTTCTTAATTGTGGAGTCAGAGCATCCAGGATAGGTTTAGCCTTCGGTTCTAAAACAACTTTTTTACCTTCACCACCTGCAGCTTCACTTTTAAGGGGTATCTCTTCGTTTAGTTCTAAGACAATGCTAGCCTTTAGAAACCTTCCATCCTTCGTATTCACCACAAACTCTTGGAGAGGATAAGTAAAAAATATAGGCTCTTGTTTTTCTTTTGGGGCCGGCTTTGGAGTCAACATATTTGCAACATAAAAGCCTATCCCTCCTCCCAAAACTATCAAAACTACAAGAGCTATTAACATCTTTTTATTTGAGAACAATTTCATTTTATCCTCCTAAATATCAAATTTCTTTATTTCTTTGTTATAAGAATATCAATTCTTCTATTTTTTTGTCTACCAGCAGCAGTAGCGTCTGAGGCTACGGGTCTGGTATCTGCATAGCCAGCTATCACCAATCTTGAAGGGGATACGCCCTTTTCTATAAAATATTTTGCTACTGAGGCAGCCCTTGCAGCAGAAAGCTCCCAGTTGGATGGAAATTCTACTGTATGTATAGGAACGTTGTCAGTATGACCCTCAACATATACTTCATTGTCAATCTTTTCTAAAACTGCTGCTATCTTTGTGAGAAGTGGAAAGGCATCAGTTTTGAGATTAGCTTTTCCAGAGTCAAAAAGTATCTTGTCGGTTAAGATAGAGATTAAATAACCCCTTTCAGTTTGAATAACTGAAAATTGGTTAGAGTTTAAAGACTGTCTTAGAATCTGAGCTATTTTTAAAGATGCATCCTGTGCCTTCATTGCAGAATCAGGCATTACAGGAGCGCTTTGCGTAGTTGAACCAGGTTCTCCTATGACAGATGTTCCTCTGTCAAGAATAGTATAACCTCCAAAGGCCTCTCTTAGCGCTTGTGCGGTTGCAGCAAATTTGGAAGCGTTAAGGGTAGCCATAGAAAATAACAAGATGAAAAAGGCCATTAAGAGCGTAATCATATCTGAGTAGGTCAAAAGCCACCTCATACCACCAGCGCTATCATGACCTCCTCCGCCTCCACCTGAACTTTTCTTTTTTTTAGCCACCAGGTGATGCTCCCATCATATTTAAGAGTTTTGTAGCCTTTTTTGGATTGCTAGACGTAAGCTCGGACAACACATCAGATGCTTCTTTATTGTCCATATAGCTAAGCACCTTAGCAGCCTGGGTATCGTCCATGTTTTCTATTATCTTAGCAGCATCGGAAGGATCCATATTGGAGAGAACCCTTGCGTCTCTTTGTAACTTCAGCACCTCTTGCTGCTTCACCTTATCTGCTGCAGACTGAATAATATTTTTTTGACTATTGGTAATCGAAGCATTATTGTTGGCATTGTTTTGAGATGCTTTTAGGGTGGGTGATATTGTTGAAGGTGTCTGTTGTTGAGTCTGATTTTGAGAGACATTAGCACTCTCAGACTGTGTTTTTACAGATTTTTGTGGCGGCAAAAAAGGAAATTTCACCGTGCCGCTAAAATAGAGTCCAGCAGCTATGCCAATAATAGCAATTATTAAAAATCCTACGATCATTAACCATTTCATTAATAGAACTTTAACTCTCCTTCTTCAATTCTAACACTAACACCTCTCATCTCCTCCGATATCTCTTGAGATATATCGGCAATTGTTACAATTGCTCCTGGATATATTATATCTGAAATTATCCTTCCGCTCTTTCTTTCTTCTTTTGTTTTAATTATCTCATCTTTTACCTTTTTCAAAGATTCTATCTGACCCAAATATGATTCTATAGTTTTTTGAATACTTTCAAGGGAATCAGATTGAGCTTGAGGAAATTTGTCCTTTTGCCTCTTTTTAAGATAAAGAAATCTATCTTCTATTTCTTTAGCCTTCTTAACCTGAGCTTCAATAGACTTTATCCTGTTTAAAATAGTTTCTAATTTCTCCTTTAGACCTGGAACTATTCCTGCACTTACCTGGGTTTTTGTATGTTTATAAGATCCAATAACTCTCGACCTAATTTCAACGCCAGCCTCTACGTTGCCACCTGTAATCTGAGAATTTCTGCCCTGCATAACAACCTTACCGCCAGCCATGATGCTTGAAAAAAATGCCTCAGACTCAATTAAGACATCTTCGCCTGCAACAATCTTTCCATTATGAACAAATCTAATATTGACCGATTTTCCAGCTTGAACAAAGCCATTGGACCCTCCCTCAAAACCTGATCTTACTACTACATTACCCTTTGCCTTAATTGTAGACTCTTCAACTATGCCAGCTACCATTACATCCCCATCTGCCTCAACAGAAAATCCTGATAAAACGCTGCCTTTTATGTTGACAGATCCATTAAAAACAATATTTCCCGTTGAAAAGTCTATATCCTTGTCTATGTCAAGAGTGTGCAATACAACAAGCTTACCCTCTATGAGTCTTGGGGTACCTGCAGCTTCTGCAAATATACTAAGTCCATCTTCTGACAATTTTGTCCCTTTACCAGCCACGAATTTTGGATTGAATGGTTTCTTTGGCATTAAAACTCTCCCAGTAACATCGCGCCCAGGCTGTCCCTCTATCGGGGGGGTTTTAACTGCAAGAAGTTCTCCTTCTTTAGTGTTATATACAAATCCTAAATCAAAATAGTCTACATTCCCCGATTTGTCTTCTTTGGGTTTAATTTCCGTTTTCAATGGAAATTTGTACTCAACTTTTCCATCTACAGGACTTGTAGGACTCTCTCCTTTTGCAACAGTAAATATCGAGCCTGGCTTTGCAATAGCTTGATTTAGAGCTCCTTCATCTATGCCATAATTTATTCCGCCCTTTTTGAGATATTGTCTCATATCTTCAAGGGAGGGCAAGGTTTCTCCTTCTTGAACTCTTATACATATAGTGGCCAACATTTTATCAACAGAAAGATCTAAATCTATGTTCATAAATCCCCCTCTAACTGTGATTTTAGTTTTATCAGAGCCTTACCGTGAATCTGAGATACTCTAGAAATCGATATATTTAAAATCTTTGCGATCTCGTCTAAAGATAGATCCTCATAATAATATAGATCAATAATTTGTTTTTCTCTCTCATCAAGACTATCAATAGCCATTGATAAATCAATCGAAGAATTTTCTGAGGTAGTTAATTCATTCCCAAAGGCAGATGGCGCATCTATCTCAACATACCAATCAAGCAGCTCTTCTTCGGTTATGCTTAGATATTCTGCAATGTCTTTGTCGTTTGGACTTTTGTCAAGTGAAGATTTTAGCTCGTTAATTGCTCTATCTAATTTTTTTACCTTAGAACGAGTCCCTCTTTTTAATGGATCTAGTTCTCTAAGCCCATCTAAAATTGCGCCTCTAATTCTATGTGTAGCAAAGGTTTCAAATTTAAGACCTCGAGATTCTTCGAATCTTTCAATTGAGGTTAATAAACCAAAAATTCCATAGTTTAAAAGCTCTTCAAACTCAACTTTTCCCTGAATATTTGTATATATCTTTGCTGCGATTCTTTTTACCAGAGATAGATAGTTAAGAGCGAGTAAATTCCTGTTTTCTTGAGTTGTAGTATTTCTATACTTTATCCAAAGGGCTTTTTCATCTAACATTTTCGTTCTTCAAAAATAAAAATGAAATCAACCCATCCACCTTATCCTTTCAAACTGTTTACTTTATAAATAGTTTATCAGATAATCTATTATTTATAAAATTAATCATCAAATTCTATGCCTTTTTGTTTCATTTCTCTCTGTTTATTAAAAATATATCTAATGATCGAGTCCTGTATCCCTCTTGGTATTTCAACAAAAGAGAAAGAAATATATCCGATTTTATTTTCTTCATCTTTATATGAACTAACAAATTTTATTTTTTGATTTATTTTTTTCTTTTTATCAATTTCAAATTCGATAAACGTTATAGCCTCTTCTTTTATTAAAGTTAAAATCTTTTCGTAGTCATTTGGCTTTTTATCTTTTAATATCAGCCTAACCTTTATGCCGCCACCAGAAAGGTCGTGTGCGTTTCCCTTAAAGCTGATAAAGTCTTTGTCATTTATGTTTTTTTTAATTTTTAAAACTACATCCAAGTCTGTAATTTTAAGCCTAAAAAAAACTCTTCTCTCAATCTTTTTTACTTCTTTTGGTACGTTTAATGCAAATAAAAATAAATTTGTATTGGAATCCTTTTTTCTTCCTAAAACAGCGCTCTGAAATTGATAAATTGTTTTTCCCTTTTTTACGTCAACTAATACGAGATCCCCTTGTGCCAAAATAAGAGGGTATCCCTTGTCCATAGGAGTTTCTATCCAAAGCACTTCTTTATTGTCTTCTAAGTAGGATATTATAGATCCGTAAGGACCTTCAAGTTCGTCTTTAGATACAGATCTCTTAATTAAATATATATCAATCTTTGTTGTAGATTTATAAAAATCATCCGGATTATTAACTTTCTCGATAATATCATCTGGCAATTATGACACTCGCTCCTCAAGCATTTTTACATAATCAATTAGAGTTCTTGAGTATACATTGTTAATATTTAACTCACTCAAGAGCTTAAGAGCTCGCTCAGAGTACTTTTTTGCTAAATTTACACTCTCTTTTAGAACTTCTTCATTCCTAATCATTTCAATTATCTTGTTCAAGTCGTCTTCTGTTTTGTTTTCTAACAATAGTTTCACTTCCTTATTTCTCTTTGAGAGCAATAGAACAGGAAGAGTTACCACGCCTGACTTCAAATCTGAACCTGGCTGCTTGCCCAATTTTTTCATTTCACCGGTAAAATCTAAGATGTCGTCAATTATTTGAAATGCGATGCCTAAATTTAGTCCAAAATCAGCAAAAATGTTTCTTTTTTCGATAACATCAATTGTCCCAAGAAGAGCAGAAGAGCTTATCAGTTTTGCAGTTTTGTTAATACATCTGATAATGTATCTTTCAACTGGCACTATTTTAAAAAGATCTTCTTGTTGCATCACTTCTCCCTCAGCCATACGCATTATTACTTCTGCCATAAGACTTACAGGTTCTTTATTTGGCAACAAAGAAAGATAATGAGTTATCTTTGCTAAGATAAAGTCGCCCGAGAGAATTGCAACCTTGAAGCCATACTTGCCATTTACGCTAAGCATGCCCCTTCTTACGTTGGATTCGTCAATAACATCATCGTGTATAAGCGTAGCCAGGTGTATACCTTCTACAACTGCTGCATATTTTACAACTTTATCTAGATCTTGTTTCATACAAAGCGCGCTTAAAAAAACTATTGCCGGTCTAATTCTTTTCCCACCTGCATCAAGTAGATGTAAAGAGGCTTTGCGTAAAGTACCTACATCAGTTTCTAATATTCTTGATAGTTCAATTTCTGATAATTTTATATGAGATTTTAGCTCTAATTTTACCGTTATAGCATTCATAAATTATCATCAATTAAATCATTATTTGGTGAAGAGGTGGCAGCATCTAAGACCTTATCGGTACCATCTAACTTTTGGAGCTTTACTCCCTTTGCACTTCTTGAAAGTTGCTTTACCGAATCGATATCAATTCTTATAACTTTGGCCTTTTCTGTATATATTATTAGATCTTTATTCTGTTCATAATTCAATATTGTAGCAAGACTTGACTTTGCAACCCTAACTCCTTTTGTTCCTCTGTTATGACCTGTAAAATTCTTATTACTAACTCTCTTGCCATTTCCATCCTTATCAATAACAATAAAAAATTCTGAGTCTGGTACTATGCCCAACAGTTTATCGTCCTTAGAAAGCCTCATGCCGATAACGCCATGTGAGTTATTTCCCATACTTCTTAAGTCCTTTAGATTAGCCAATGTTGCAAACCCTTTGCTGGAGTAAAGCAAGAACCTCTCTTTACATACCATACACGCGCCTACAACAGCTTCAGAATCAATAAGTTTTATCGCAATTACTCCATTTCTTCTCTTTGAGACAATATTTTCAAGTTTTATCTTTTTTAAATAGCCTTTTGATGTCGAAAGTATTATATCTTTTTTAATTTCATCATCTTTAACCTGCACCATAAACGTAATTTTTTCGTCCTCTGAAAGAGGCAATATATTTGCTATCCCTGTACCCCTGGATGTTCTTGCAAATTCTGGAATACTATAAGCAAGGAGCGTATAAGCTCTGCCTCTTGAGGATATAAATAATACTTTATCTTTGTTTGATACAACTATTGAGGTTTGAATCCTATCCTGAATTGCGCTGCTCTTTTGAACTCCGTCTATGCCTTTCCCGCCTTTATTTTGCCTTCCATAAACTTCGTTTTTCATTCTTTTTATAAATCCTAATTTGCTTATTGTAACAATTACTTCTCCTTCAGGAATGTCCTCTTCAACGATGTCGTCTTCTTCAAAGTCCAAAGAGATCTCTGTTCTTCTCTTGTCAGCAAAATTTGATTTTATTTCAAAGAGCTCTTTTTCCAAAATTTCTAAAAATTTTTCTTCATTGTTTAAAGCAAATTCTGTCTCTTTAATTTCTAACAAAGTTTTTTCAAGATCCCTAAGAATTTTTTCTCTTTCTAACGATGTCAATCTTTGTAATCTTAGGTCTAAAATGCCCTGAGCACCTTCTTCTGTTATCTTAAGAAATTCGCATAGAGACTTCTTCGCTTCTGCTGGATTTAAGGATTTTTTAATTATCTCTATAACTTGATCTATTTTATCCAACGCTTTGGAAAGAGCATCTAAAAGAATCAATCTTTTTTTCAAGTCTTCAAGAATTTTTTCCAGTCTTTTCCTTTGGATATCCTTTCTAAAGGTGAGAAAATGTAACAAAACATCTTTTACTGGCAAAACCTTTGGAACGCCAGCAACCAAAGAGAGCATTATTACGCCAAATGTCACCTGCATCGTAGTGTGTTTATATAGATTTTTCATAATTTTTTCAGAGTTTGCGTCTCTTTTAAGCTCCAAAACAACCCTTATTCCTTCTCTGCCAGATTCATCTCTTACTTCTGAAACTCCATCTAATCTTTTTTCTTTAATTAGCTGATCAATCTTTTCAACCAGAATAGCCTTATTAACAGAATAAGGAATCTCACTTATGACTAATTTATTTATTTTAGAGCCCATTTCTATTTGATATTTTCCTCTTAAGATAACTTTTCCCTTGCCATTGAAAAAATACTCTCTAATGCCATTTTTTCCTACTATTATTCCTCCTGTAGGAAAATCAGGACCAGGTAATACTTTTAATAATTCCTCTTCCGATGTTTGAGGATTTCTTAAAATTAATAAAAGTGCGTCAATTAATTCCCCTAAATTGTGAGGAGGAATAGAAGTAGCCATTCCAACAGCTATTCCAGAAGCGCCGTTTGCTAAAAGTTGCGGAAATTTTGCAGGCAAAACCTCTGGTTCTTTTAATGATCCATCAAAGTTATCTTGCATGGGCACAATATTGAAATTCATTTCTGACACTAGCGTATTCGAAATCTTTGATAGTCTTGCTTCAGTGTATCTCATAGCAGCTGCACTATCTCCATCAAGAGAGCCAAAATTGCCATGACCATCAATCAATGGATATCTATAAGTAAAATCCTGTGCCATTCTCACAAGAGCATCGTATACTGCAGTGTCACCGTGAGGGTGGAATTTTCCTAAAACCTCTCCTACTACTCTCGCACACTTTTTGTGTGGCTTATCGTAAGTCATACCCATCTCGCTCATAGCATAAACAATTCTTCTTTGAACGGGTTTTAGACCGTCTCTTATATCAGGTATTGCTCTACCAACAATTACGCTCATAGCATAATCTAAGTATGAATCTTTTATTTCTTCTTCTACTATCCTCATTATCTCAGACATCTAAGTTTTTTACCTCCCGAGCATATCTTTCAATAAAAGCTTTTCTGTATTCGACATTATCTCCCATAAGTATTTCGAATATTCTATTTGCTTCACTTGCATCATCTATACAAACTCTTAACATTGTTCTTTTTTCAGGATCCATTGCAATATCCCAAAGTTGAGTAGGAGTCATTTCTCCTAAACCTTTAAACCTTTGTATTGAATCTGGATTTTTTATTTCTAAAAGTATACTATTTAATTCGTCATCACTCATAGCATATCTTCTTTCTTTACCCTTTCTAATCATATAAAGCGGCGGTTGTGCAATAAATACTTTTCCCATTTCTATCAGTGGACGAAAATATCTAAAAAACAAAGTTAATAATAGAGTTCTTATGTGTGAACCGTCTACATCAGCATCTGTCATTATTATTACCTTGTGAAATCTTAGATTTTTAATCCAATCTGTAGATGTTTTTTCCTCTTCATAAAAGGGTAAACCAATTGAGGCTGCTAGAGCCTTTATTTCTTGGTTTGCTAAAATCTTATCTATATTTGCTTTTTCTACATTAAGTATTTTTCCTCTTAGTGGTAGTATGGCTTGAAACCTTCTATCTCTACCCTGTTTTGCAGAACCACCTGCGCTATCTCCCTCTACAATAAATAGTTCGCATTCTTCTGGCTTCTTTGAAGAACATAGAGCTAATTTACCGGGTAGAGAAATGCTTGTCGTAAAATCATGCTTCTTTCTTACCATATCCCTTGCTTTTTTCGCTGCTTCTCTTGCCTCTTTTGCAGCTAAAGATGACTTTATTATCATATTTGCTATTTCTGGTTTTGATTCTAATTCTACTATAAACTTCTCCATAAGCTTTTCTACAGCAATTTTAGCTTCCGGAGATGACAGTTTGGTTTTTGTTTGACCTTCAAATAGTGGTTCTTTTAATTTTACAGATACTACAGCTGTTAAACCACATCTTATATCTTCACCTTGAAAATTTTCTTCTTCTTTTAGAAACTTTTTATCTTTTGCATATTGATTTGTAAATTTTGTCAGCGAATTTTTAAAGGCGGTTAAATGTGAGCCTCCCTCTTTTGTGGAAATATTGTTTGCAAAACAGATTATATTCTCATACGTTGAATCAATATGTTGAAGAGCAATGTCAACGTATACTTCATCATATTCTCCCTGAATAGCTATAGGCGGATAATATAGAGTTTTGGAATTTTTATTTAAATATTCTACAAATCCAGATATTCCCTTATTATCATAAAAAACTTCTTTTTCATCAATTCTTTCATCAAAAAATTTGATTGTTAATCCTGGATTTAGAAATGCTATTTCTTGAAATCTTGATTTTAGATCGTCAACATCCCACGTAATATCCTTAAAAATTTCTTTGTCAGGTAGGAAATTTATCTTGGTACCGTGGTTGTTGCTTTCGCCTATGATTTTAATATCAGAAGTTGGAATGCCTTTGGAGAATTCTTGTGTAAAGATTTTGCCATCTCTATAAACAGTTGCAATGAATTTTTCAGACAAAGCATTTACAACCGATACTCCAACTCCATGTAGTCCTCCTGACACCTTATAGACCTTATCATTAAACTTTCCGCCTGCGTGTAGGGTAGTTAATACAAGTTCAAGAGCATTTTTGTTTGTTTGTTCGTGCAAATCTGTGGGTATTCCTCTTCCATCATCTTCTATTGTTACAAAGTTTGATTTATGAATTTTTATTGAAATATTTTTACAGTATCCAGCCATATATTCATCTACTGAATTATCAATTACTTCATATATCAAATGTAACAAACCTTTTAGACCTATTGAACCGATATACATTCCTGGTCTTTTTCTTACTGCTTCCATTCCTTCTAGGACTACTATATCTTTTGAGGTATATTTCACTATTTATTCATCTCCTTTAGTAACCTTTAAATAATTTTTTTTAACAATCGTTTTGTATATATTTAATAAATTTTTTTTTATTTTTTCGTTTTCAATATTAACAAGACATTCTGGATATTCTATTTCAATTTTAATTTCTTCATCCTTTTCTATTTTACAAATCTCTTTTAATTCAAAATTTGATGTCTTAAATTTTAAATTATCTATTTCTATGCCTAAATTTTTTTTTATTCTATCAAAAATTATATTTGAACATAGAGAAATTTCACTACTTATAATTGGATGGTTCGTTGATATAATTAAAGTTTTATTGCTCAATTTTATTGGTCTTGAAAGCTTGGAAAGCTTTGGTCCAACAATTTCTAACCAATTTTTTTCAATAATAAAACATAATCTTAAATTCTTTGGAACTTGATTTAATATTATAGAATCTATTTTAAACATAAGATTTACTATAATACAGTTCTTTCAAAATCTTCAATGTTTAAATTAGCAGTTGTTGTGATAAACATATAGCCTTTTATTTTTTCTATCCACTTTAATAACTTATTAGTATTTATACTATCCAAAAATGAATTAAACTCGTCAAATAAAGAAATACAATTATAATCTTCAAATATTTTTATTTTTGCTAATTGAAGCGCAAGAGAAAATTTTTTTATTTCTCCTGTTGATAAAAATGTTGAATCTATATTTTTTATTTTTATTGTAAAGTTATCCCTAGATGGGTTTATTAAATTTCTTTTAATTTTTGATTCAATTATCTCTCTATTTTTCATTTCTTTTGAGTCTAGACTTTTATAAAACTTTATATCTAAATCTTCTTCATCAATAAATTCTCTTATATTAATAAATAATTTATTTAGAACTTCCTCTCTGAGATTTGATATATCATTTGACAGCTGAGTAAGTGTTATATCATAGCTTTTTAATAATTCTTTATCTTTATTGTTTTTTAAAATAAAGTTTTTTTGTGTATTTAAGTTTTTAATATCTTTATAAAGTTTTATTTTTTCTGGATTTATATTAATTATAGTTTCATCTAAAAATTCCCTCTTTTTCTTTGGTTCTTGTGATAATAGAAGTGAATCGAATAAATTTATATAAAAGACTTTGAAATACTTCCATAAAATTAAGTTGGAATTTAGTTTTTTATCGTTGAATTTAATTATTTTATTTTTGTTGCTTATCGATACTTCAATTCTTTTTCCATAAATCGTATTTTTTAAAAGTGAGTTATTTTTTGAAAAACTTATTAGATTTTGATTTGTAATATTGTTTTTTGTTTTTCCTCTTAATGTTAAATAAATTGCTTCTATTAAATTTGATTTTCCAGATGCGTTCTCACCAATTATTAAATTTTTTTCATTAAAATTGAATATTTTGTGGTCATAATTTCTGAATTGGTGTAATTCTAATAACATTTCTATCTTTCTGGTCTTGCTGGGAGTGTTATATAAGTTGTATTTAATTCATTTTCTATGGTTATAGGTTTATTTTCATCTTTATATGTAAATAATACTTCATCTTCTGTAAAAATTTTTAAACCGTCTATTAAATATTGTGACTTAAATAAAAATTCTATTTTATTAATCTCTGTTAGTGGTTTAGTTTTTAATTTTGTGTTTATTCTTGTATCTGATGATTTTATTGTTATGTCATCGTTTTCTAAGATTAATTTTATTATTTCTGATTGTGAAGATGTAAAAAGTAACTTTTTTATAAAGTCCTCTCTATTTATGTGAAGTCTGTATTTGTTGTCTGAAGGTATAGCCTTTTCATAATTTGGATATTCATAATTAAGTTTTTTAACTGATAAAATTTTTTCGTGAGTTGATAATATCCAGTGTGTATCTGTTAAGTATGACATTGGAGTTATTGCATCAAATTTAATTATTTCTTGTGCGCATTTTTTTGATATAGTGAAGTTCATATCTAATTCTTCTTCAGGTTCTATCTTATAAATTGATAATCTAAATCCGTCTGTAGCTGCTATAGTTGTAGTTTTGTCTTTTGTCTTGAAGTTTACTCCGCTCATCTTAGAATCTGAGCTTTGTGAGCTTGAGTTTATTACTTTTTCAATTGCCTTTTTTATTGTTGAAAATTTTATTATTTTTGGTTCTATTTTAGATATATCAATTTGTTCTGGAAAGTTTGGGTCTTTTTTTATCGGTATTGTTGCTGATAGATTTTCACCCTTTAAGTTTAATTCCTCATCTTGAAATTCTAATGTAATTTTTTCATTTGGATAGTTTTTAATTAGATTGGATATTTCATTAGACTCTATCAAGATTGGTTCTATATTTACATCTTCTTTAATTTCAAAAATATAAATAGTTTCAACTTCTAAATCAGTAGATCTGAATATCATGTTTTTTTCTTTTGTTTGTACTTGTATGTTTCTTAATATTTCAACTGGATGTTTCTTAATATTTTTTGATAGGTCTTGTATTATTTTATTTAACTCTTTTATTTCTAATTCTATTTTTATTTTTCCCTTACTTGATGAGTTTTCCACATTGCCTTTTATCTCTTCCATTATTTAACTCCTTTATAAGTAATAGTAATAGTTCTTGTGGATATGTTGATAACTCTCTTTTTATATGTTGTAAAGCCATTTTGGTTGTTGAAAACTTGTTTACTGTTTGATGCTTATGTGGATAATTTTTATTACGTCTAAAGTTATTAACCGTTTATTAACTTTTATCCACATAATATTAACAAGTTATCAACAGGTTATCCACATTTGTTGATAAGTCAACCTTTTTTTAAGTTACCCTTAAAGATGTCTTTATTTGTTCCACTATTCTTTTTACTGATTGATCGTTGCTTATATCTTCTTTAATTCTTTCATATGCGTGTATTACAGTAGAGTGATCTCTTCCAAAGTATTCTCCAATTTGTGGTAGGGAATTTTTAGTTATTTCTCTACATAAATACATTGCTATTTGTCTTGCATTAGCTTGATGACTTTTCCTTCCTCTGCTTTTTAGATCCTCAAGTTTAATTTGCATTATTTTGGAAACGGCAATAGAAATTTCATCCATAGTTGGTTGATTGTTTAGCTTATTTTCTTCAATATTTTTTAAAGCTTCTTGTGCATATTCTACAGTTATTTTTGAGTCTTGATTAATAGAACAAAGAGCCATGGCTTTTGTTAAAACCCCTTCTAATTCTCTTATGTTTGATGCTACTTTTTCAGCTATTAAAATTAGTGCACTTTGCTCTATGTCTATTTCTTCTACTTCTGCCTTTTTTTGGAGTATTGCTATCCTTGTTTCTAAATCTGGAGGCTGTACATCAGCAATCAATCCCATTTCGAATCTTGTTCTTAATCTTTCTTCTAAAGTTCTTATCTCTTTTGGTGGTCTGTCTGATGATAGCACTATTTGTTTTCCAGACTCGTAAAGTGTATTGAAAGTATGAAAAAATTCCTCTTGAGTTCTTTCTTTTCCTGCTATAAATTGTATATCGTCAACTAATAATATATCTATATTTCTGTAATGTTCTTGAAATGAGTTAATTTTGTCATCTTTTATTGCGTTTATAAATTCATTTGTAAATTTTTCACTTGTTATGTATAACACGTATAGGTTTGGTTTTTTGATCCTGACTGTTGTCGCTATTGCTTGAAGTAGGTGTGTTTTACCAAGTCCCGCTCCTCCATAAATAAAAAGAGGGTTGTAAGCCTTACCTGGATTATCAGCTACAGCAAGCGATGCTGCGTGTGCCATTCTGTTTCCAGGACCTATAACAAAGGTTTCAAAAGTATATTTTGATAAGAAACTGTTTTGTTCAATTCTCTCTGTCTGTTGCATTCTTTGGTTATTATTTCTTTTTTCAACATCATCATAACCTTCCATTGATTGATCTACTTCTAAATATAATTTTAGACTTTCTCTTTCAATTATATCCTCTATGATATTCTTTAACTTACTAGATTTTTGTTCTACATAAGTTTTTATAAAGTCATTTGGCACTATCAGTGTTAACCTGTTTTCTTCCTTGTTAATTATTGCTTTTGAAGGTTTTAAAAAGGCTTCTACCGTTGGTTTTCCCATTTTTTCTTCAACTGTATCCAATATTTCATCCCATATACTATTCACGTCACCGAACCCTCTCAGTTATCTTCTACCTCTTTTAAAATTTGTAGATATATTTTATCATAGATAGGTTATCATATATTATCCTAAAATTTGAGGTGAATCTTAATGTCAAAAAGAACTTATCAACCAAAAGTCAGAAAGCGTTTTAAGATACACGGTTTTCTGCTCAGGATGAGTACTAAAGCTGGTAGAAAAATTATTAAATCTAGAAGAACTAAAGGTAGACACGACCTTGCGGTAAGTGCTTAGTAAGGACAAATCACTAAGCAACTCATTAGAAATTCGTAGTGTATTAAATTCTAAAAGAAGAGATGGCCTGTATTTTAATTTATTTTACAGACCCTCTCAATCTTTTAGAATTTGTGTTATTGTATCTAAGAAAGTTTCTAAAAGTTCTGTTAAGAGAAATTATATGAAAAGACTTGTAAAGAGTTTTTGCGTTAAAGAGTTTTTTTGTAACAAAAACAGAAAGGATTTTTTAGATATTGTAATTTTGGTTAGGAAATCTTTTACAAAAGCTAACAGAAGAGAGGTTGTACAGGAGCTAATAAATTTATGCAAATATTTTTAAAATATTTTTTGATATTTTTAATAAAGTTTTACCAAAAATTTATTTCTCCCTTGAAGGGCAGAACTTGTATTTTTTACCCTACTTGTTCTGAATATGCAGTTATTGCTATTTCTAGATTTGGACCATTTAAGGGCAGTTTTTTGGCAATAAAGAGAGTTTTAAGATGTCACCCATTTAATCATGGTGGATATGACCCTGTACCAGAAAATTTCTTAGTTCGAGAGGAGAAATGAAATAGTGAATTCTTTTTTTAGTTGGTTTGATACTAATGTTTTTCATCCTATTTTTTATTCTTTGCTGAGTTTTTTGCATGATTTTGGTCTTGTAATTATTCTTATTACTCTTTTGATTAGAGCTTTGTTGTGGCCGCTTAACCACATATCTCTCGATCAAATGAAAAAGATGCAAAAACTTCAACCTAAGATAAAGGAACTTCAAGAGAAATTTAAATCAGATCCCCAGCGTCTTCAAACTGAGATGGTAGCCTTTTATAAAAATAATAAAATAAATCCATTTGGCGGATGCTTGCCAATGCTTATTCAACTTCCTATACTTATCGCATTTTATTATTTTTTACTAAGCCCAGAATTGAAAGATATTATTGCTCAGACTCACTCAGCTGTGAATTTTTTGTGGATTTCTGATATAACCGAGAAAGATCCTTTTTATATTCTTCCTGCCTTGCTTATGGCTACAACCTTTATACAGCAGAAAATGACAACAAACACTGCTGATAAGATGCAAAAACAGATGCTCCTGATGATGCCGCTCTTCTTGGGATTCATATCCATACAATTTCCTGCTGGCATTTTAATTTATTGGAATGTTTCTAACTTCATTGGAATAATTCAATCCTATATAATAATGAGAAAGCATGCATGATGGTTAGAGAGGTTTTTGTTACAGCTAAAAATCAAGAAGAGGCGGTAAAACGCGGTCTTGAATTACTCGGTATAGATGAAAATTCGCTATTTGACATTGAGGTATTAGAACAACCAAAAAAAGGTCTTTTAGGAATCGGTTCTAAAGAAGCAAAAATTATTTTGAGATATACGCCTTCTATAGACGAAGTTGTATCAGAAGTAATTCATTCATTGATTAAAGAGATTCCAGATAGCACGTTTTCTTTGAATTCATATACTGAGGGAGACTCGCTTTACGTTGATATTAATGGTGAAAATATTGGATGTCTAATTGGTAGACACGGATCAATACTGAAATCAATAGAATTTTTATTAAATAGAATTGCTAAGATTAGCTCTAATGAACATAGCATTAACCTTGATATCAATGGCTATTGGAAGAGCAGAATAATCTTTCTATATGAGTTATCCGATAAACTTGCAGAAAAGTGTGTTAACTATAGGAAAAAAATTGAATTTTTACCGTTGCCCTCTCATGAAAGAAAGGTAATTCACGTATATCTTTCCAAGCGTAACGATTTAAAAGTATATAGTGTTGGCGTTGGTAAAACCAGGCACATAGTTATTGAACCATTAACTAATGGTAATAGATAATTTTAAGAGCCAAAGTTTAATATTTAAAGGGCTATTTGAAAAATATCTCCCAGAGTTTATGAGATATTTTGATGATATAAATCTTTTTACAGAAAAACTTTTTATATATAATAATAAACACTCCTTGGTATCTTTTAACACTGTTGATGAATTTTTTTTTAAACACGTATTCGACTCTTTATATCCAACAATTATCTGTTCTGATTTCTTCAAATCATCAAGTTTTCTTGATATTGGATCTGGCGCAGGCATCCCTGGTCTTATCTTATCTATTTGTTTTCCAGAAATTTACTGGTCATTATTGGAGCCAAAACACAGAAGGGTTATTTTTCTTTCAGGCGTAATTTTTGATTTGAGCCTGCAAAATGTTTTTGTTGTACAGAAAAGGTTTGAAGATTTGGTCGAGGCGCCCAAAAGAATAATTTCAAGGGCCACATTTCCTTTAGAGATCATGTTGTCTGTTTTAAGTAAATATAAGGGTTTGGTTGCTGGCTTATGGCTTGGGAAAAGCTTTAATAATACTGTTTTGAACGATTTTAATTGCCAAATATTTAATTATAATTTGCCAGAGGGTTATGGTGAGAGAAATTTTTTAGTAGTTAACTTCTAATTTGACATCTATAGCCTTTCTAAAATATAATAAGCTGGATGGTGGATGTAGCTCAAAGGCAGAGCACTGCACTGTGGCTGCAGATGTTGGGGGTTCAATTCCCCTCATCCACCCCATTTGGCGCCCGTAGCTCAGTTGGATAGAGCGACGGACTTCGAATCCGTTGGTCAGGGGTTCGAATCCCTTCGGGCGCGCCATTAGGAAAAATAGCAAAATATTTTCTTTAAAACATTAATATTTTTATACTCCAGTTGTGGTCAGGATATCTTCGCTCGTTTCTTGTCTCATAACCCTTCCTATGTCAGATCTTGTAATTATGCCAACCAGCTCATTATTTAGGTTGTCTTTGACCACTGGTACCCTTCCAATGCCCTTTGACATAATTATTTTCATAAAATCGTACAATGAATCTTCAGGGGTCAATGTTATTAAATTTTTTGTCATGACATCCTTTGCAAGAACTTTGTTTTTGTCCAGTTTTCTTGCTTTCCACAAATCTGTTTTTGTTATCATTCCTACCAAAAAACCGCTGTCTGTAATGGGAATGCCCGTATATATATTTTTTGTCATGATATCTTCAACCTCAGCAAGTTTTAGATCTGGACTTGCTGTCAGAGGCTTTTGCATAGCCTCTTTTATCTTTATATAGGTTAAATAATGTGATATGCATTCGTCCTGATATGCAGGCGAGTCCATTCTTCTTTCGACCTGTGCGCTGTATATGCTTTGATGTCCTGAAAAGAAATCGGCTACGAACACAGAGATCATTGATGGGATAAGAAGATCGTATCCATGACTCATCTCTGCTACCATAACTATAGTTGACAAAGGCGCTTTTGATACTGCTGCGTAGACGGACATCATGCCTACAATAGTAAATGATGTTATATCAAGATTATTATTTGGAATGATGTTTGATAAAAGATTACTGACTGCAAATCCTGTAAGTCCGCCCGAGACAAGCGAAGGTCCAAACACGCCTCCTGGACTGTTAAATCCCAATGTAAAGCCTAATGCCAAGACCATTGCAATGATGCCAATAATTGTGAACTGAGGTGTGATGATGTCAAGTCTTTTATCTGTTATAAGCTGAATCCACCCATAACCGCTGCTGATAACCACAGGGCTTATCATGCCAATTGAGCCAGTAACAAATCCACCTATTGGCTGAATCATATATTGAGGCAGAGGCAATAGGCTTGCAAGCTTTTTTGAATATAAAAACGACTTCATTATAGATTTTGCAATAAACATGCAGGCAAAACCAAGAATTATATATTGCAATAATGCCTCTATTTTAAAATTTTTAGCGGCATCTACGTGTATGTAAAATAAAGGCTCAAATCCAAATGTTAATCCTACACAAGTGTAGGCTATTATTGCAGCAATGAAGCAACTAAGCATGGATTGTATCTCAAAGTCCTTTTTATAAAAAACTTCAGCGCCAACTATGGCACCAGCAAGAGGTGCTCTAAAAACTGCTCCAAGGCCTGCTCCAAGTCCTGCTGCTAGTGCAATCCTTCTTTCCCTCTCGCTTAAATTTAATTTTTGGGCTATAAAAGATCCCAAACCTGCTCCAATTAGTGACATTGGACCCTCTCTGCCCGATGTCCCGCCAGCGCCAATTGTAATTGTTGAGGCTAAAAGCTTTACAAATGTTGTTTTTATATTAATTACTGCCTTTTCAAAGTGATATGCCTTAATCGCTGCGTTTGTCCCCGCGCCACTTGCCTCAGGCGCAAACTTATATATTAATAGCCCCGATATTAATCCCCCTAGTGCAACGCTTACTGGAAATAGATATGGTCTAGCAATAATAATATGATATAAATCTGGATTGCCACCTTCTCCTGTAACTGCTGGCGGATAATACCCTACTAGTAATCTTAAAAAGACAAAAGAGGTATATTTCAAAGCTAATAAAAAGATTACTGCCGCTATGCCAACTGAAATTCCTATTAATACTGGGACATACAGATACCTTCTTGCATCTTTCGTCTTCATTCTCTCTACATAAGGCATTTTGCTAAAATTTTTAAGGAGAACTTGTAGATTATTTATTAACTCTCTTTTTGTCAACTCTCCTCCATAACTTTGTGTACTCATTATTATTATACTGACATTATACTTTGTTAACCCATAAGAATTTCAACTTATTTTATAAGAAAAGTATTATAGAAATTTATTTGTTCATCAAATGTTATGCGTTCCTGTAAAAAATTAAATATAAAAAATTAGGATGCACTTAAAGGTAATTTTTAGAACAATACACTAATTGACCTATCTTTGGTACAAGCTAATAAAGTAAATGCTCTGAGATAAATTTAATAAATAGATTTCTATCTCAGAGCATTTAAAAAACGAAGTATTAAAGTTATTTATGTTGTTGTGTTCAAAAGAGAACCTGTTGAACTACTGGCAATATCATTTGTAAGATTTTGAGAAAGAGATTGTAAGAAGTTTACAAGCGTAACATTGTTAGATGAGGGAGTAGTACTTGATGAATTAGAAGCAGAATTGCTAATAAGATTTGAGAATGCATTGTTAAGACTGGTGAGATCGGTATTAGAAGTGCTTGAAGTTGTAGAATTGCTTTGTAAAGATGAAATTAGACTATTTAAAGAAGAGAGTATAGAGCTGCTAGAGTTGTCAGTGCTTGAAGTAGAGGAAGTAGTGCTTGATGTAGTGCTTGTCTGATTCAATGCAGCCATTAGCTCTTGTAAAAATTGGCCGGCTGCTCCGCCACCTCCTCCACCATGGTGCCCATGATGTCCTGATACAGATACAGCGTTGGCTTGCATACCTTGGGGTGTGAGGCCATATTGCTGCAATGTCTGCATAAGAGCCTGGCCAATAGCTGTTGGTGATGATTGTGAAGATTTATTCTGGTTTAGTGTATTATTGCCTGAAGACGTAGAATTAAGATTGCTGGTATAAAGTTGACTTGAAACAGAATTTACATTTAAGGTTGACACTTTTACCTCCCAAATTTGTATTTATATAGCATTTTAGATGCTCTCTATACTATTATAATATCGACAATTTTCTTAGTTTAATTTATCTTTTTTATTTACTTAAGTCTAAAAAAATTTTTGAATATTTATAGATCATGTTTCTTGAGAAACATTTTAATTAATTATCTTCTTTATTAATCCTTCAATATTCTCCTTACTCTTTTCAATATTGTCTGGTTCTATCTGTTTGACTAAAGCGCTTCCTATAATTACCGCATCTGTTGGAAGGCTTTCAAATTGCTCTTTTGAACTAACGCCAAATCCTGCAGCAACATATTTTGAGCTAATCTTCTTGACGCGTTCGAGATAGGTATAAGTGTCGTTGCTGTAACTGGATCTGGCTCCTGTTATACCGAAAACAGTTACTGCATAAATAAAAGCGTTGGCATAATCGGAGATTTTTTTTATATCCTCCTCTTTTATGTTTGGAGTTGCAAATGGAACGTAAGAGATGTCAAATTTTTCAAGATGGGGTCTGAGTCTGTGCGATTCTTTGAAGGGTAAATCTGGAACTATCACGGCATCTGCGAAGGAGGATATCCTCTTTGCAAAATTTTCTTCGCCTTTATTGTAAATTAAGTTGTAATACAACATCGGTATAATTGCAATGCCAAATTCGTCTTTTAATTCGTCTGCCATGAGATAGACGTCTTCGCTTTTTGTGCCATTTTGGATAGCAAAGGAGTAACTATTTGTAATAGTGGGTCCATCTGCAACTGGATCAGAGAAAGGAACTCCAAGCTCGACTACCTTTATACCACAATTTACTAGCACTTTAACGAATTGTTTGGTAGCATTTATCGATGGGTAACCAGCGGGCAAAAATGGAATCAAAGTTTTCTTCTCTTTTAAAATCTCTTTAATTTTGTTCATTTTTCGCCTCCATACTTTTCATAATCGTTTGCATATCTTTATCTCCCCTACCAGATAGATTTATAATTATCGTGCTGTCCTTTTCTAATTCCTTTACCTTTTTTATTGCAAGAGCTACGGCATGCGCGCTTTCAAGCGCGCAAATTATACCCTCTTCCTTTGCGAGTATTTCAAGCGCGCACATTGCTTCATCGTCTGTTATCCCTTCATATATAGCCCTTTTCGAATCTTTCATATAAGAGTGCTCTGGACCTACTCCTGGGTAATCTAACCCTGGGGCAATAGAGTGAGCTTCCTCTACCTGACCATCTGAGTTTTGTAAAAGATAGCTAAGAGATCCATGTAATACGCCTGGCCTTCCTGCTGATAGGGTAGCCGAATGTAGCCCTGTTTCTATTCCTCTTCCTGCTGCCTCTGCTCCAAATATCTTTACACCACTGTCTTCAACAAAAGCTTTGAATAATCCTATAGAATTACTTCCGCCACCGACACAAGCAAAAATTGCATCAGGCAGTGCACCTGTACTTTTGAAAATTTGCAATCTTGCTTCTTCTCCAATTATTCTTTGAAAATCTCTTACTATAGTTGGAAATGGATGTGGGCCAGCAGCCGAGCCTATCATATAATGAGTGGTATTTATATTCGTAACCCAATCCCTCAAGGCCTCGTTCATTGCATCTTTAAGTGTTTTTGATCCGCTTTCGACCTTGTTCACTTTTGCTCCTAGAAGCTCCATTCTAAATACGTTTAATTTTTGTCTTTCATAATCAACCGAACCCATATAAATTTCGCATGGAATTTTTAAAAATGCACAAACGGTAGCAGTTGCTACGCCATGCTGCCCTGCTCCAGTTTCTGCAATAACCCTTTTCTTGTTTAACCCCTTTGTAATTAACCCCTGGCCCAAACAGTTATTCAATTTGTGCGCTCCTGTGTGCAATAGGTCCTCTCTTTTTAGATATGTATTAACGCCAAACCTCTTAGAAAAATTAGGAGCCCAGGTTAAGGGAGTGGGCCTTCCTGCATACTCTGTTAATAAGTTGTTAAATTCTTTAAAAAATTCTCTATCGCCCTTAATTTTTTTGTAATAATCCTCGAGCTCATCAAGCGCATATATTAGAGTTTCTGGGACAAAGGCTCCGCCAAATTTACCAAAATCTCCACTAAAAATTTTATCCAATTTTTTAACCTCCATAAATTAATTAAAAAAATATTTGATTCTCAATTGCAGCGAAAAATTTTTCCAAGAGATCGGGATCTTTTTTGTTATCTCTTTCTACTCCAGATGATAGATCGATCCCGCAAATTTTAGCATTTGAAATCTTTTTTAAAGTTTTGTGGACATTTTCGCTGTTTAGCCCCCCGGCAATAAAGAATGGAACGTCTAAATTATAGTTTTCTAAAGCTTTTGTGTTTAAAGTCCTACATCCCCTTTCTTTATCAAATAAAAAAAAATCGGGTTTGTATTCTGAAAGATTTTCTGGAAGGCTGTTTTCTATCCTAAAGGCCTTTATTGCGATGAAGTTGTTTTCTTTTATGATCTCTATATCTTTTGGGCTTTCATCCCCATGAAGTTGAATGCCAAAAAGATTGCAAGTTTTTGCAATTTTCAATACGTCCTCTATTTGGTTGTTTTGGAACACACCTATAAATTTTTTACTACTTAAACTATTTACTATCTTTTTACCTGTTTGTATGTCTATTTTTCTAGGACTCTCGCAAAATATGAATCCCATATAATCTGGCATAAATGAGCTTGATACAATTGCGTCTTCGAGGCTTCTTATCCCGCAGATCTTAACAAGCATAGTTTAAATGTCCCTGTTTATTAAAAAATCTTTAATCTTGTTGCCTTGTGACTCAAGGACCAGCTTTACCATTGTCTCTCCTATTAGGGCCCCTGAAATGTTGTATTCTAAAAGTCTATCAATCTCTTTTGAAGATTTTATCCCAGATTCTGAAACTATCTTAATGCCCTTTGGTATATATTTCGATAGCCTAAAAGTGTTGTTTATATCTACTTCAAAGGTTTTTAGGTTTCTATTGTTAATGCCAATTATCTTTGGTTCTAACTCCAAGGCATCTTTTAATTCCTCTTCATCGTGAACCTCTATTAGGGAGTCAAGCCCAAGGGCGCTGGCATATTCGTACAGCGCCCTTAACCTTTTAAGATCCAAAATAGATGCTATAAGCAGCACGCAATCAGCTCCTACTAAATATGCCTCGTCTATCTGCTCTTCTAATAGAATAAAATTTTTGTATAAAATAGGTAGATCACAAAAAGACTTTATGTAAGAAATATATAGCGGATCGCCTTTAAAATCTCTTTTATTTGTAAGGATTGAAAGAGCTTTACAACCGTTTTTTTCGTCGATATTAATAAATTTTCTAATTTCAAGCTTAGGATTTTTTATAAACGTCCCCTTTACAGGAGATGCTGGCTTAAATTCACATATTATGCTTACAGGTTTGAGAGCGTTAAAAAATGACTTAACAGGGTTATGTCTCCCATATTCTTTTATCATATTGAAAAAATCTCTTCTTTGTTTGAATTCTTCTATCTCTCTTTGAGAAATTTCTTCTAAGATATTCATAATGTATTTGTGTAGTTTTTCAAGGTTTCGAATTTCGAGAGCGCTAATTTTGAGTCAATTGAATCTTTTGCCATTGAAATTGCTTCTTCGAAATCGGAAGTATAGTCACTTGCCATTATCGCCATAGCGGCATTGAAAACTACTATGTCTTTGTCAAAGCTATCTTCTCCTCTTAAAACCTTCATTATCTTTTTTGCACTTTCATCCGAATTCTCTACAACAAATTCTGAGGATGGCACTCTTTGAAATTTATATTGTTCGGGATCGATAAAGAATTCTCTTGATTTATCCCCTTTAATTTCAATTACATAATTTGGACCCTCAAGGGAGAGCTCATCCATCCCTCCAGCACCGTGTACTAGATATATATGTTTTGGATTGAGGTTCTTTATCACCTCAGCCAATGTGGGCATTATTGATTTATCAAAAACGCCAATGACTTGATTTTCTACCCCTGCTGGATTTGTTAGTGGTCCTAAGATATTAAAAAATGTTCTTACACCAAGCTCTCTCCTCATGGGAGCCACATTTTTCATAGATGGATGTAGTAGAGGCGCGAATAAAAATGCTATTCCTATGTGATTGAGGCAGTCTTCTATTACGTCTGGGCTAAGATTGATGTTAAAGCCGAGTTTCTCTAAGACGTCTGCCGAACCAGATGAGCTTGATACGCTTCTGTTTCCATGTTTTGCTACTGGTATCCCTGCCCCTGCAACTACAAAGGCGCTTGCAGTAGAGATATTAAATGTTCTAAGTCCATCGCCGCCAGTCCCGCATGTATCAACGGCAATTGGATGCCTGGTTTTAATTTTCCTTACGTGCTCCCTCATTGACTTTACAAAGCCAGTTAATTCATCCGGGGTTTCCCTCTTCATCCTGAGCCCTATAAGAATTGCACCAATCTGACTTTGCGTCACTCTTGCGTCCATCATATTGTCCATCAAGCCTTTTGCTTCAACTTCCGAAAGGTGTTCGCTGCTCAAAATCTTGTCTAATATGCTCTTTACCACCTGTCTCTCTCCTCTCATCTTTTTTACTCTTAGTTTTATTTATTTAAATTCAAAAAATTTTTAAGTATCTTTTGACCGCTTGGGGTCATAATAGACTCTGGGTGAAATTGGAGCCCGTAAATGGGCATCTCTTTATGCTTAAGCGCCATAATTATTGCGTCATCAGTGCTCCTTGCCAATATCGTAATCTCTTCTGGTAAACCCAACTCATCTAAACACAGCGAATGATATCTCATCGCCTTAAAAGGATTTTTCAATCCGTTAAAAATTGAATCGTTTATAAAATTTATCATACTTGTTTTGCCGTGCATAAGATTTTTTGCTTTTATAACTTTAGCTCCAGAGAGATATCCTATTAGTTGGTGTCCAAGGCATACACCTAAAAGCGGTTTTTTATTTTTTTTAGCGTATTCAAAAGCTTTTGAAGATAGTTTACAATCTTTTGGATGTCCTGGACCAGGAGATATGACCAATCTGTCAGGATTGAATTCTAATATCCGTTCAAAAGGCTCATCATCTCTTAATACAACCATATCTTTTTTTGTTCTTCTAATTTGTGCGAAACCCTGGACCAGATTGTATGTAAATGAATCAAAGTTATCAATTATTAAAAGTCTCTCTCTCATAGCGTCTCTCCCTTGTTAACAATAGAAAGAAGAGCCTTTGCCTTATGAATTGTTTCAAAATATTCGGTAGGTGGATCAGAGTCAGCAACTATTCCCGCACCAGCCTGAAGATATATCTTGTTATCCTTGAAGAAAGCGGTTCTTATAGCTATGCAGGTATCAAAATTTCCGCTTATATCAAAATATCCAACCGCACCAGCATAGGGCCCTCTTCTCTCTGGTTCTATGGAATCTATTATTTCAATCGCCCTGATTTTAGGTGCTCCCGATACGGTCCCCGCTGGAAACGAGGCAAAAAATGCCTCTATGGGATTTATGTTTTTATCTAATTGCCCAGTAACTTCGCTAACAATGTGCATTACATGTGAATAGTTTTCTACCTTCATAAACTCTTCAACCTTTATAGTTGATGGGGCGCATACCCTTCCAAGGTCGTTTCTGGCAAGGTCTACCAGCATCACATGCTCTGCGCATTCCTTTGGATCTTCCAAGAGCTCTTTAGCTAGCCTCTTATCTTCGATTGGATCCTTGCCTCTCTTCCTTGTTCCAGCAATAGGTCTTGAAAAAAGTTTATTATCTCTTAAAGTAAGAAATGTTTCTGGTGAAGAACCAGAGATCACCACATCGTTTAACTTTATGTGGAAAAGATATGGCGATGGGTTTAGCCTTCTTAAATCTCTATAAAATTCGAAAGGATCTCCTGGAAAAGCCGAAGACAATCTCTGAGAGAGGACAGTTTGAAATGTGTCGCCATTTTTTATATATTCTTTGATAGCATTTACGCCGTCCTCATAGTCCGACTTTTTTATATGACTTTTTATAATATTATCGCCATCTTTTTTCGTATCTTTTTGCAGGTCTAACTGATTTTCGTGACCCTTTAATGAATTGCCAATATTGCTAGATTGAAGTATTTTTTCGCCCTCGTTAAGGAAAAACTCTGCTCTTTCTTCGTCAGATTGATAGAGTGAATGGCTCATAAGGTATATGGTATCGGTAAAGTGATCAAATGCAATAATAAGACCGGGGAAAAAAAGCGTTGCATCTGGAAATATAGAGGGCTTTTCAAATTTTAAAGACTCTTCATAGAATCTTACGCATTCATAGCCGATGTAACCCACCAATCCTGAACTAAAAGGGCATATCGTGTCAACTGTTGGCAGTTTGTTAAAAACTTCTTTTAGAATTTTTATAAGCGAGTTTGTAGTATTTATACTTTTTATGCCTATTTTTTCAAGATCCATATCTGCAACTATTCTAGTGGTTTTTGAGTTTGTAGATATGATGAATCTTGGAAAGGCTCCTAAAAAAGAATACCTTGCAAGCTTATTAAAGGTTTTGCTCTCCAATAAAAAAGAATATGGCAAGTTTTTCAACTTATCATATATGCTTACAGGGGTTTGTGAATCTGCAGAAAAAGATCTAACTAATAATTTTGACATATAACTCTCCTCTCATCTCAGCTAAACAGCATCTCTTCTAAGTAACTCTAAAACCTATAACTCTATTTATGATAACAAAAAATTGTATTGTGTCAACAATCAAATTTGACCTTGTGTTAACGCCATTAACCTGTAAAGATTTTATTAAATGCCCTATGTTTTGATAATCTTCACTAAAATGATTTACAATAAAGTTTAATAATTGATTGTGGAGGTTAAAAATGAAGTTTGAAAGGGTATTGGTAGCTCTTGATTTTTCAGAACAATCTTCAAAGCTTTACCATGCTGTCAACGACTTTAAGAAATTTGGCGTTCGCCAAATTTATCTTGTACACGTTATAAACCCTGATGTCTTAGAGTTGAACAAGGAAGTTGTGAAAATTGCATCAGATCACTTTAATTCTTATTTAGATAAATATCTTTCAGAAGGAATTGAGGTCTTTGTAAAAATTCTTGTTGGGGATGTTGCAGATCAAATTGCTGCTTACTCTGACGAGATAGATGCGAATCTGGTAGTTGCGTCAGAACACGGAGAGGGATTTTTTAAGGACATATTTGTTGGCAGCAATTTGTTTAATATTATCAGGACACTAAAGAGGCCTGTCTATGTGGAAAGGTTTCAGGAAACCGAAAGTGGATTTCTGACTTCTAAAAATAGATTTAACAAGGTATTATTTCCAACAGATTTTTCTAAAAGTTCAATGAGAGCTTTTGAATTTTTAAAAGACTTCTCTACAATTATAAGAGAAATTATTTTGCTCCACGTTTTGAAGCCCACTGATGCAAATCTTATGATAAAAGAAGCATCGATCGTAAATGAAGCTATTGAGCAGCTTACCTTAGGTCTTACAAAGGTTAACGCAAATGCAAGATATTTGGTATTAGAAGGCAATCCTGCCAAACAAATTGAATCTACTGCTATAAAGGAAAACGTATCTATGCTAGTTATGAGCACAAGGGGAAAGGGATATCTTGAAGGGCTCTTGCTTGGCAGTGTAGCAGAATATCTTTTGCTACACACAAGGATCCCTATATTGTTTGATTAATATCTTTTTTTGTTTTATCATAAAAATGTTTCTTGAGAAACATTTTGGAGGTTAATTATGAAACTGAGTGAGATCTATAAGTTAGCCATTAATATGGGAATTGAAGCCGATCCGCGAGGAAAGGAAGAGGTCTTCAGACACCTTGAAAGGGTTAAGAAAAATTATGAAGAGTTAAGTGAAAAGAAAAAAGCCAGGTTTGATAAGGAGTTGTTGGAAAACCCATACTCTGACAGTCGAATACTTTGTGGAAAAGAAGATCAGATAGTAAAAGGGATTTTTGTAGGCATTGATATGGAGGTGCCAGAAATCATTCTTGCTGATAGACTGGTAGAAAAGGGCGAAAGAATAGACCTTATATTTGCCCACCATCCTGAAGGAAAATCACTCCCAGGACTGGAAGGCGTAATGCATCTGCAAGAAGACATACTTTTTTCACAGGGGATACCTATAAATGTAGCTGAAAATCTTATGGGATCGAGGATATCAGAGGTTTCTCGCTCTGTTCATCCTGCTAATCACAATAGGGCAGTTGATGCTGCTAAACTTTTAGGGTTCGCATTTATGAATATTCATACCCCAGCAGACAACATTGTTACAAAGTTCTTGACAGATCTCTTTTTAGAAAAGAAACCTGAAACGGTAGGCGAAGTTGTAGATATCCTTCTTGAAATTCCTGAGTACAAAGATGCGCAAGCGCATAATTTTGGACCAAAAATTGTAAACGGATCGGAAAAAGGTCGTTGTGGAAAAATTTGGGTAGACATGACTGGCGGAACGTCAGGGAGCAAAGATGCTTACGAAAAGCTTTCTATTGCTGGCATTGGAACTATAGTAGGCATGCATATGAAGGAAGATCACCTACAGGAAGCTAAGAAGTTTGGAATAAACGTTGTTATAGCGGGTCATATGCCATCAGACTCGGTTGGAATGAATTTTATACTTGATGAGATTGAAAAAAATGGCGTTAATATAATTCCAACATCGGGACTCTTCAGAGTAAGGCGTTGAAAAGAACTATAGTTTTTTCAAATCAGAAGGGCGGTGTAGGCAAAACTACATGCGCAGTTAATTTGGCAGCCTCTTATGCAGAGATAAACAATAAGACTCTTATTATAGATTTAGATCCTCAGGGCAATGCTACTACTGGTTTAGGAATCAACAAAAGAAAATTAGACTCCTCATCATACGATCTTTTGGTATCAGAAGATTTTGTTGAACCAGTTGACACTGGCATTGACAATCTTAAAATAATTTGTTCACATCCAAATCTATCTGGCGCAGAAGTGGAGCTCGTCGAAGATTCAGATAGAAATATAAAATTGAAGAAAAAGTTGGATAATTATCGCGACTTTGACGTAATAATCATCGATACTCCGCCATCATTGGGTATATTGACCCTTAATGGTCTTAGTGCTGCAAAGGATTTGATCGTTACAATGCAAGCTGAGTTTTATGCACTGGAAGGACTTAGCATGATAGTTAATACCTATGAAAAAGTCAGATCTAGACTTAACCCAGAGCTTAACCTATTGGGCATTCTTGTTAACATGTTTATGCAAAGACTGGTCGTTTCTAACGAGGTATTAAGCGATCTGAGATCACACTTTAATGATAAAGTTTTTAATACCTTGATTCCAAGGAGCATTAGGGTGGTAGAGTCGCAAAGTTACGGAAAACCAATAATAATCTTTGATCCAAAGTCTGTAGTTAGTAATGCTTTTAGAGAACTCTTACAGGAGATAGAAGGCAATGGCTAAAAGAGGAATGGGCAGAGGACTTGATGCGCTTTTGGGAGATGATAAATCTGAACATACGTTAAGGATTATTCCACTGTTGAAGATAGTGCCAAACCCTTATCAGCCAAGGAAATTTTTTGATACTGAGAGCATTGCAAGGCTCTCGGAGTCCATAAAGGCACACGGGGTTCTTCAGCCTATAGTGGTTAGAGAAAAGGGCCAATTTTATGAGTTGGTCTCTGGAGAAAGAAGAATTAGAGCATGTGAAATGATAGGGATTGTAGAAATACCAGCTGTTGTAAGGGATATAGCAGATGATCAGATGGCAATACTTGCCCTTGTTGAAAACTTACAAAGGGAAAACCTTTCTGCAATTGATGAGGCAAGGGCATATCTTGAACTCCAGGACAAGTTTGCAATGACGCATGAAGACATATCAAATGCAGTTGGCAAATCTAGATCGTATGTTACGAATACCATAAGACTGCTCCAACTCCCAGATGAGGTAATCAAACACATCGAAAACAACGATATAAGTCCTGCACACGGAAGGGTTCTGTTGTCTTTGAAAAATATTGATCAAATACTATTGTTCGCAAAAAAGATAGTTGACGAGGGCATATCTGTAAAGGATGCAGAGGAGCTTAAATTAAAAATTTTTCCAAATAATGGAAACATTGATAGTCCGACGAAAAAACTAAAGGGTATTAAGCGATCTTTAAAAAGTGAAAAAGAGGTGACACAAGATGAAGAGCTTAGGTTTGCTGAGATTGAAATCTCCAAGAAACTTAAAACTCCAGTTCATATATCGTTCTCCGGTAATGTTGGACGTTTTGTCATCGAGTTTTACTCGAAAGAAGAGCTCAACAATCTTGTCGAAAAAATTTTTAGTATTTATGGGCTCGAGGAGTAAATATTAAATTTAAAAGTTTTAACACGATTAATTTTAAGCATTTAAAAACAGAGATCGGAAG
>JAJXTU010000125.1 GCA_021783475.1 bacterium | reverse complement strand
TTGGAATTCAAGGATATATTTGGCAATATATTTGTTTCTTGGCTTCACCCAAGAAAAATTCAACAAACAGTCGTTATTGGGACGAAGAAAATGGCGATATTTGATGATAGAGCTCCTCATAAACTGATACTTTATAACAAAGGTGCCAAAATTGTTAATGGAAAGCCGTTTTTAAATTCTGGTGGCGAAAAAATTGTCGATTTTGAGCAATCTGAGCCTTTGAAAAACGAATGCAAATCCTTTATAGATTCAATCTTAGATAAAAAAGAACCTATAACAGAGGGCATGCAAGGTTTAAGGATCCTTGAAATCCTGGAGGCTGCTGAGGAGTCCATTCTGAAAAAGGGTTCTCCCGTGAAATTACCGTATAAGTTAAAAAAAGGAATTCTTATATAGCATGTTTTTCAATCTGCCGAGCTCTTCCGAAGCTGTATTAAGTAATATTAAAATTATAGATACGACTTTGAGAGATGGAGAACAAACGGCTGGCGTTATATTTTCTAAACAAGACAAAATCGATATTGCCAAACAATTAAACGATATGGGCATATATCAGATTGAAGCAGGGATCCCTGCAATGATGGGCGAAGAATTTGATGCTGTTTCAGAGATTGTAAAGCTTGGCTTGAAGTCAAAGATAATGTCTTGGAATAGACCCGTCACCTCGGATATTGATTTTTCTTTGAAAACTGGTGTAGAGGTTGTTGGAATTTCCTGTCCTGTTTCCCCTATTCATCTTCATTTTAAAATGGGCGTAGATTTTGATGAGGCTCTTAAGGCTACTGATAAAGCAATAAACTATGCAAAGAAACTTGGTCTTTATGTTTCTTTGCATATGGAAGATGCAGGGAGAACGCCAAGGAATCTTTTAGTGAGATTTGCTCTTATGGCAAAAGAGGCAGGAGCAGACAGACTTAGGATTTGTGATACGTCAAGTGTAATGGACCCATTTAAGATTCATGAAACAATAACATACCTTTCTGAGAGAGTGGGTATGCCTATGGAAGTTCATATGCATAATGATTTTGGTATGGCTACTGCAAACACTCTTGTGGGCATTGCTTCTGGTTGCGAATTTGCAAGCACTACAGTTTTAGGTCTTGGCAAGATGGCAGGAAACGCTTCATTGGAAGAAGTAGTCGCTGCATTGAAAATTCTTTGGGGGATCGATCTGGGCTTTGATTTCAAAAAGATGATTGTACTGTCTAATCTCGTGAGTCAAAGATCTGGTGTTCAAATATCTGATTATAAACCAATAGTTGGCAAAAAGCTTTTCAATACTGAATCTGGTATTTCTCTTGATGCGAGAAGGATGGGGAAGAAAGTATCAGCCTTTTCAGCTGAAGATCTTGGCATGGTAGAGCAATTGGTTATTGGTAAACATTCTGGCCCTAAGGCTATAAAAAACAAATTTGAAGAATTTGGGATTCAACTTAATAATGGCGAAATAAATCTTCTTTTACCAAAAATAAAAAATAAGGTTTCAGAACTTTCAAGACCGCTTTTTGACAAAGAACTTATGCTTCTTTACAAAGAAATTCTTAATAGTTAATTTTTCTCACATAACTTAAAAAATTTCAATATCCTATTTATTCTGACATTTCAAAACATTTGGTATACTTAATATACTTAAAAAATTTTAATAAATACATATATAATATGTTTATCTCAAGCTGGCATGTTGTTATTTTTTCTGCTTTTTTATACTTTAAAGGAGGTTTGATAATGAAAAGTTACTGGGAAATTCGTTGGCATGCAAGAGGAGGCCAGGGTGCCTGGACAGCATCTCAATTTTTGGCATCAGCTGCACTAAGCGTAAATAAATACTTCCAATCTTTTCCTGAATTCGGAGCTGAAAGGGAGGGTGCTCCTATCGTAGCCTATACCAAAATTTCTGATGTTCCAATAAAAAATTACTCTCAAGTAGATGAACCAGATGCAGTTGTTGTTTTAGATCCTACACTTTTTTCACAAACGCCTTTCTTGGTGGGCCTTAAAAGTGATGGTTTTTTAATTGTGAATTATCCCGGTGAACCTGATAAGTTAAGAGAAGAGCTTAAGATTTCATCTGGAATAAAATTGTTTACAGTTAATGCTACAAAAATAGCGCTTGAAACCTTAAAAAGACCAATAACTAATACAACTATGGCAGGTGCATTGGTCAGAGCAACTGGCATATTAAGTTTTGATGATGTTATAAACGAAATGGTAAGAAGTTTTACGGGCAAATTTAAGCAAGAGGTTATTGATGCCAATGTTTCTGCTATAAAAAGGGCATATGAGGAGGTGAAACAGGGATGAATAAAGATATAAAGAGAATTGAAACCCCCTGTGAAGTGAAGTTAGGCTGGAAGGATATTCCTGTTGGCGGGAGTTTGGTGGGTGGTTCTAATTCGACATGTCTTAAAACAGGCACATGGAGAATGCAACATCCAAAAGTAAATAAAGATAAATGTACGAATTGTATGACGTGTTGGCTTTTTTGCCCAGACATGTCAATTGTGGTAGCTAAGGAAAGCGAAAAATATGAAATGTTAGGCTTTGACCCTGTACATTGCAAGGGGTGCGGAGTTTGTAGCAAGGTCTGTCCTGTAAATGCCATAGAAATGGTATTGGGTGCAGATTTTGAAAATACTGAAAAGCCATTTTTGAAATAATGGAGGGTCATATGGCGAGAAAAAATGTTGGTTTAACCGGAGATTATGCAGTAGCAGAAGCAATGAGACAAATTGATCCCGATGTAGTTGCAGTTTATCCTATTACTCCTCAAACTTTAATTGTTGAGAAGTTTGGAGAATTTGTTGCTGACGGGATTGTTCATACTGAATTTGTGACAGTAGAGTCTGAACATTCGGCACTTTCGGCATGTTGCGGTTCGGTGGCAGCAGGAGCTAGAACAATGACTTGTACTTCTTCTCAAGGTCTTGCCCTTATGCATGAGATTCTTTACATTGCAGCAGGGAATAGACATCCAATCGTGATGATCGATGTTAACAGAGCTCTTTCTGCTCCTATAAACATTCACGGAGATCACAGCGATACTATGGGTTCAAGGGATGCTGGCTGGATTCACCTTTACTGTTTTAATGGGCAGGAAGCTTATGATTCAACGATAATTGCCACAAGAATTGCTGAAAATTCTAATGTTTACCTGCCTGTTATTGTTGGCCTTGATGCTTTTAGTATTTCTCACAATACAGAGAGGATAGAATTATTAGACGACCAAGAGGTTAAAGATTTTGTTGGGGAGTTTAATCCTCCATATTCTCTCTTAAACTTGAAACAACCTGTAAGTGTTGGCGCATATTTTCTGCCAGATTACTACATGGAAGCAAGGAAAAATTTGCAGGAAACAATCCAGAATGCAAAGAAAGTAATTGTAGAAATTCACGAAGAATACAATAAAAAATTTGGAAAGAATATCCCAGCCATTATGGAAACATATAAAATGGAAGATGCTGAATATGCAATATTGGCTATGTCTTCAATCACTGGTGTCGCTATGCTTGCAGTCGATGAGCTTAGGTCGAAGGGTATAAAGGTAGGAGTTATAAGACTTAGGCTTTTTAGACCATTCCCTGCCGAAGAATTATATGAAGCAATTTCTAATCTAAAAGGCTTAGCTGTTGTTGAACGAGCTGATGCTTATGGCGGTGCTAGTGCGCCGATTTTCTCTGAATTATCTGGAGCCTGTGCGAATAAAAAGAAGATGCCTCTAATGGCAAACTATATTATAGGTTTGGGCGGCAGAGATGTAAAGATTAAAGATATGTCAAACATATTTGAAAATCTGATGGGAAATGTTGATAAAGGTGAGATAAAAGATTTGAGACAGTATATCGGCGTGAAAG
>JAJXTU010000124.1 GCA_021783475.1 bacterium | reverse complement strand
ACATCTGAGATGTTTGGCAAGGTAAGAGAGACTCCACAAAACGAATCTACTCCATTTCACCCAAGGTCTCCCTACGCTGTGTCAAAAGTTTTCGCCCACTATATAACTCAAAATTATAGGGAATCTTACGGTATGTTTGCGTGCAGCGGCATACTGTTTAATCACGAATCAGAGCTAAGGGGTATGGAATTCGTGACGAGGAAGATAACATCTACGCTGGTAGATATAAAATATGGTTTGGCAGAGAAGCTCTTGCTTGGAAATCTGGACTCTAAGAGAGATTGGGGCTATGCTCCTGAGTATGTAGAGGGAATGCACCTTATGCTGCAGCAGGAAAATCCAGATGACTACGTGCTCTCAACCGGCAAGACGCATACGGTAAGAGATTTTATAGAGAGATCTGCACAAGATTTGGGATTCGACCTTGTTTGGGATGGTGAGGGAGTAGACTCAAAGGGAATAGACAGAAAGAGCGGCAAGACTATAGTAGAGGTTTCAAAAGAATTTTATAGGCCTGCAGAGGTCGACGTATTGGTAGGGGATTCTTCAAAGGCACAGAGGATTCTTGGTTGGGAATCTAAAACTACGCTGGATAGTCTTATTGACATAATGATAAAAGCTGAAATTAAAAGAGCTGAAAAAATGTCAAAATAGAATGCGCGGAAAAATATATATCGATTGTAGCATTACATATAATGTTAGCTTTGTTACCGGCATACAGAGGGTAGTAAGAAATATAATAGATAGAAAAGATATAATCTCAGACGAGCTTTCAAGGGATGTGATACCTGTTGTCTTCAATGGCGAAAGCTATCAGCACCTGGATGATTATCTGAGAAGTAATCTGGAATTTAAGGTAAAAGAGGGAGTTAAAGGCATTTTAGGCAGCTTAGTTAAGAGCAAGAGGGTATATAACTTTTCAAAGTATTGTTATCGCAAACTAAAAGATATAAACCTCTTTATAAGGCACAAGCGCCATTCACTGAACTTCAACAATCAAAACAAGAGCTTAATTTCTTTTAATTCAGGGGACATATTGCTAATAGCTGATTCTTACTACAACCCAGATTATAAAAACAGATATTTTTCAGAGCTAATAAAAGATATTAAGAAAAAAGGCGTAAAGGTAATGCTTCTCGTATATGACATAATTGCGATGACCAACCCAGAATATTTTGACGATTATATGGCGAAAGAGCTTGATGAATATTTAAAATATTTTCTTGGTTTTTCTGATTTCTTAATAACTATATCTCAGAGCGAAAAGGCGATCATTGAGCACTATTTAAAAGGGCTGAATATAAACAAAAAAGTTAGCTACTTTTATCTTGGGAGCGATTTGGAGAAGATTAACGATGTGAAGGAAGACTGGAGCACCAAGACAGATAGGTTTAAGCCTTATTTTCTGGTAGTAGGCACTCTAGAGCCCAGAAAGGGACACGAGGTAGTCTTGAGTGCATTTGAGAAGCTTTGGAAAGAGGGCTTCCAATATAATTTGGTTTTTGCCGGCAGGGTAGGCTGGAAGGTTGACAGCTTACTCGAAAGAATTAACGCTTCTTTATATCTTAAGAAGAATTTCTATGTGCTAAATGACGTATCAGACGAGCTGCTAACAGCTTTATATAGAAATGCCTATGCCTGTATATGCGCTACCATAAGGGAAGGTTTTGGACTGCCATTGGTCGAGGCTATACACTTTGACAAGCCTGTGGTTTCCAGCGACATAGGAGTAGCCAAAGAAGTGGGGAATGGTTATCCTGTTTATTTTAAGTGCGGCGATCCAGATGATCTTGCAAAGTCTATACTTTATCTGACACAGTCTGGCTCTAACAGCAACAAGGCAAATTTTAAGCCTCTTTCCTGGGACGAGAGCGTTAAGATGTTGTGCGAGAGGTTAAAAAAATGGATTTAGATAGCCAGTTAAGAATATTTCTTAGTTTGTGCGATTGGACAAGTTATTTAGATATTGGCTAATGTGATTGATAAGAAAGAGAAACTGTTAGTAAGATTTACATATTAAAATGAGGTCATTATTTTCATGATTTTAGAAAATTATTCTCTTAAATTCACTGTAAGAAATTTTTTCTGTCGATTTAAGCCAAATTGTGTATTTGTAGATGTTTCAAGGATATCAATAAGTGACGAAAAAACCGGTATACAAAGAGTTGTAAGGGCTCTATCAAATAATTTATCAAAATATATACCTAATCATTTCAAATTAGAATTTATCCGCCTTGTCTGTAGAAACGAAATATGGCAATATGAATATGCAAAGGAGTTTTCATTAGAAGTATTTTCTAATAAAAGGAGCGAGCATAAAGGAGGCGCTGTAGATTTTAAAAAGGGAGATATCTTAATTTCTCCTGACCTTTTTTATCAGGTGATATATGCTAAAAAGCAAGGTGTTTATGATTCTCTGAGAGAGGCAGAAATAAAGATATATTTTCTAATTCACGATTTACTTCCAATCTCAATGCCTGGGGCCTTTTTTGGTGGCACTGGTGATCTTCACAAAGAATGGTTTTCTACAATCTTACAGATATCAGATGGTTTAATTTGTACTTCAAAATCTGTAGCTGATGAAGTTTTTTCAAAGGCTGAAAATAAAAAAATATTTATAAGACAAGATCTGAATATTGGAAATTTTTGGTTAGGTTCTGATATAAAATCTCTTGAAAATACAAATAGCATTTCAGATATAGACAAATGTATTATAGATAGCCCTTCAACTTATTCTTTTTTAATGGTTGGCACCATAGAGCCAAGGAAAGGACACTGGCAAGTTTTTAGCGCTTTTAAAGAGCTCTGGGATAAAGGCTGCAACGTAAATCTTATAATTGTAGGTAAGCGGGATTGGAGCGGCTCGCAGGATATTGAGAGATATGATATGCCATCTTTGATGGAACAATTTCAGTCTAGCAAGGAATTTGGAAGGCATCTTTTCGTCTTAGACCAAGTTGATGATGGGGGCCTTGATATTTTGTACAAAAAGGCTACATGTCTTATCGCTGCAAGCGAGGGAGAGGGCTTCGGCTTGCCGATAGTAGAGGCTGCTCATCATAGACTTCCTGTAATAGCAAGGGATATTCCTGTTTTTAGGGAGGTTGCTGGTTCGGCTGCATATTATTTTGAAAACAGCCTTGATCCAAAAGTTATCTTAAAAGCTGTTGAGGATTGGATTAGATTATATGATATGAATGAACATCCTAAACCAGAAAATATAAAGTGCATTTCTTGGGATAGAAGCTCACAAGAATTTGTAGATTTAATATTTAACGAAAAGTGGCTGTATAAGATCCGACCTGATATGAAACTCTTCGCTCTAAAGCCAAACACATCTGAAAATCACAAAAGTGTATCGCTCCTGTGGGAAAGCGGTTGGAGCCATCCAGAAGAAAATTTTAGATGGAGCGACGGAGAAAAGGCAGTAATAAAATTTTTTATTGATAAAGAAACATTTAAACATAATATGAGCGTTAAAATTGTGTTAAATACTTTAGAAGAACAAAGAGTGTCTATCTTTCTAAATAGAAAAAAGTGTTTTGATGCTATGATTTCTGGTGAAAAGATAGATGTTTTACTTAAAGGGTCTTCTTTGGTTGTTGGCGAAAATCGTTTGAAATTTTTTTTACCAGATGCAAAGTTGCCTGGAAATGGAGATGGCAGAAAACTGGCCGTGGCAATAAGAGAATTTGTTTTAATTACTGATGATTAATTAAATAGGTTAAGTGGAAATTCTAGGTTAAATTTTTAATTTTATATGAGCATGATAAATTAATTATTTAGTATGAATATGAATGATTTAGTTTATTTAGCATCATCTTTATTTAACTGTTCCTTTGAAATTTGTACTTGTGTTATAATCCCATCTTTGACAG
>JAJXTU010000123.1 GCA_021783475.1 bacterium | reverse complement strand
TTGTGGCATCAATACCAAGATTTTTATCACACATAAATAGAGGAAGAAAATCACCTTCGTAAGGAATAGTAACTGTTGAGTCAAACTCACCAACTCCTAGGGTATTTGCACATACCCACCCATGTTCATCAGCAAATGCTAATCCAAATTCTATTTTACCTTCTTGGATATTCCCTCTCATGGAAATCCTATCTCCTTTATTAAAATGAGCCACGGGGAGGCGGAATAAAACACCACCTGGAACTTCTCCTCGCATAGAGATACTCGGAGGTTCTGCGGATATCTTAGGTTTGAAACTAGGTGCCCATTTATAAGGTGTCTTACAGGTTGCAAAAGGAAGACAATTTGCCTCACTTCCAATTAAGGGAGGTTTATTCTCTAACGCTTGTCCACTTTCGCCAGCACTACTTGCGGCGGCCGGAGAAATAACTTTGGGTTCATGTGGCCCCTTGCGCACTAGATTCTCTTCTTTTATCCCCATGATGTTAAACAGATCACTTAGCGTTATATTTTCTTTACGCCCCATAAGATAATTCATAGCTTTGAGATGTTTCTGTCCAGAAATCTTTTCATCTTCTGCCGCGTTATCTACATAACCGGTTGCGTCCAAACATGTCATTAATTTCTCCTTTTCTTCTATGGTCATACGTAAAAACTCAAGTTGATTTAAGATGACAGGCATACGAGTAGGACAAATGCTACCTTCATTAGCCGAGTCCATAAGTATAATATCTCGTCTATTTCCCCCAGCAGGTACTATAGCATATAATAGCCAGTGACGTGGAGGTTTCTCGCCGCGATCACTGAGGAAACTAGCAATAAAGATAGGTTCTGGTATTAATGCAAATTTTCTTAACATAAATCTTACATAATCGGATCCCTTTACAAACATACTATCTGGACAATTTAAAACATATTCAGTACCATATTTGCCGACTTGACCCGACAATGTATAAAAATTGCGAATTCCAAAATGTTTAGCAAGGTTAGGAAGTGCATCTTCCGGGGGTTGGTCACCCATAAATTTTGGTTCATTAGCCTTATCACCCAAACCACCAATCGCTCTAAGGAAAGAAATAAAATCTTTCTCATTGTATGTATTATAATCAACGGGGCCTATTGTCCCTCGTTCCCTAAAATGCGCTTGTATTTTAAATGCATTATAGACTGTGAAGAAAGGACAAATAGACTCATTTCCCTGCCTTAGGCTCCGACTCCAAAAACAACCTTGTGGAAGTTTTTCAGTAACCATTCTAAATTCAGGGGATTCTAATGATTTAGCATTTGCATGTTTTAAGTGATCAATAAAATGGTCAGGACTCTGGCTATATTCCCTGGATCGGAGTAGTTCTTCTTCTGGAGACATTTTCTTATGCCATTCTGCTTGCTCCATTTCCATTATGAGTTGATCCAGTTCTGCATCACTAAACGAGCCTTTTTCTGCTTCAAATCCAAGGGTAACTATTGGTTGAACTCGAGAAACCACACTTGCTGAAGCGTGTAGCCCTACATACTCCATTGCCTCTCCAATTGTGAAAAAGTCAACCGCTGAAGAATGAAAGGCCCAAAACATCGCAATGATAATTAGAATTGAATACTTTTTTATTTTGTTCATAAGAACTCCCCCTTTTCTTTATTGTTTTGTAATTTTTTTTAGTTTAATTATAATAGTTGACATAATAAATCAAAATCAGCTGTTTATGAATTTCCCACAAATAATCTATGAAAAAAATTCCATATTTTTGAGACCTGATCATATTTTCAACCGGATCATTGTATGAGTTAAGTTGTTCCATCTCCTTTTCAAGGTAAAATATTCATCATTTGAAGGCGTGAGAAAACTCTTTGCTGACTAAATTAAAGTCTTCTTAAGTATGGTTATAAGATCTAGTAGAATTAGCTGACCATCTTGTTGTTGCGTTCGACGATCCAAATCTAAATTATTAATAAGCTTCACAATATTTCCATTGCTATCTCTTACATCATTAAATATTTGACTGGCTAAAATCTCATCATTAATAAAAACAACAAAAGAAACTGCTACTCTATTACCAGCTGTAATAACAATAAACCAGCCGCTAGAAACTGAACCTTTTAGGGCTATTTTGGCATTGTTTGGAGAAAAGCAATAATCGCCATCTTTCCCGGAATGAAAACTTACACTTACACCATTGTTCAAACAACCTCCCTTAACATCTCCATCAGCTATATTTTGCCCCTCGAAAACTCCAATTTTTACGTCTTGCAAAAATTCTGTGGCTGTAGGATGGTATTCAGGTGCACAAAAACCATGACACACAATATTGCACAGTGGATTGGTCTTATATGATAAATCAACATCAGGACCAATAATACTTAAGCTGAAATAAACACCTTTATTGTCTTTTGGAATTAGTGTTTTTACGTTTTGTGGTACACAGGATAAAAATTGTTTTTCTGGCAAACCAGTAATATTCAAAATCGGATGCCTAAGAGGGTAGGAGGGTCCGTAATATCCAAAGGAAATACCATTTACCGGTAAAGGTAAATTCTTATTATAATAATATTTGGCAGGATGGCAACCAGTATATCCAGACCAAACAAATCCATATCTGGATCTGGAACCCTTTTCTATATAATGCATTGGATAAACCTTCAAATCTGATACTTGCGACTCCTTTGTCTTGTAATTTTTGCCCAATAACTGACCAACAACCATGCTATCCATTTCCAATTCTTCACTTGTTCCATTTTCAATCAGTTTTAAAAGCAATTCTAGCTGTTTTTGATATGATAGATAAAAGAACCCCTCAGCATTGCTGCTAAAGATCTGCTGCGACTGTTTACTTAAGGTTTTTACTAACCCTTGAATATCACTTTCGGTCTTCTCTTTCTCCTTCTTTATTCCTGCTCCTCGCTCAATTTCTATGAGTTGATCCAGTTCTGCATCACTAAACGAGCCTTTTCCTCCTTCAAATCCAAGGGTAACTATTGGTTGAACTCTAGAAGCCACATTTGCTGAAGCGTGTTTCCCTACATATTCCATTACTTCACCAATTGTGAAAAAGTCAACCGCTGAAGAACCAAAGGTCCAGAACAGCGCAATGATAATTAGAATTGAATACTTTTTTATTTTGTTCATAAGAACTTCTCCATATTATAATTTCTACTTGAATCCATGACGATTTTTTTATAATTTATAGATTTTATTTGAATGATGAAATAAAGTATAATTCATCCTGCGGGAATATCCTCTATTACCCGCTTTAATAAAGACCCATATTTTATTTCGGAATAATTTAATTTCTCACTTTTGCCTTTTCAAACTTTATTCCAAAAATTAAATTATTTTTTGTGAAATTTATTCTCATTATCATTAAACAATAAACTATATGTGCGGTTTTTATATAACATTATAAATAGTTAATATTACCGTACGATTTTCAAAAGTCGATTCAAAGATAACTATCCTGATATGGCTTTTAGCGTCAGCATGAGCGAGCGCTTCTGCTTACCTCGCCTCTACTAAGTCCTATTTATCACTGCGTTGTTGTTTGTATCTCGCTCTTATCACTAAGCTTACTGCTGGTTCATCCTGCGTTCCTTTGGCAAGGATACACGGCATATATTCGCCAGACCCTTTAGGTGCCGCCTTCAACTCGAACTTACCGATTGACGAAAATAGGGATGTTGATGTTGGTATTGCTAGCGATATTTTTGCGTTATTATACCCTGAATATGCAAAAAAATCTCTAATAGATGAACGGAATGATGACTTACATAGCGCAATTTCTTTATCGCAATCTATATGGGTGCAGATAAAAGATGAAAAAACACAACACCTTTTTATACAGGATATGAAGAACTTTTTAGAAAATTTATCTTCTATAAGTAATTTAGATGCTAAAGCCGG
>JAJXTU010000122.1 GCA_021783475.1 bacterium | reverse complement strand
TCGGGCAATACAACATCATAAACCCTCCGCCACCAGCACCAGAACTTTCCCCACCGCTTGATCCTGCTTTAATAGCTTCTTCATAAATCTCATCGATAAAGGGACTTGAAATTTCGCTTGCCATCTGCTTTTTATAAAGCCAGCCGTAGTTTAGAATTTCTCCTACTTCATTGAGCCTTCCTTTTAATAGAGCTTCTTTCATCAAAATAGCCTGTTCTTTCAGCTTATGCATGGCTTCAATTGAATCATGGTTTTTCGTTTGAACATTTTTCATTTGAGCTTCTATAATTTTAGATGACAGCCTGCTTGTACCTGTATAATACAGCAGGATACTTAACTGTAGTTCGTTTAAATACTCTTTTTTTATGCGCAAGGGATTGACAATAACATTGTCATTGTAAAACTCCATAAAGTTAAATCCACCAAAGCAAGCGGCATACTGGTCTTGCTTACCTCCAGACAAAGCTACGTCTTTTCTTTCTATTTCATGCGCCAAGCGTGCAATATCATATTCACCTAATGGCAAAGATAGCCATTCTACAAAGGCACCGATAACAGTTACTACTAATGTAGAAGAACTACCAAGCCCTGATCCAGCAGGCGCATCTACATAAGTACTAAGTTTAAAACTTAAAGGTTTTTTAATAAAATCTTTTACAATACGATTGTAAACTCCTTTAATTAAGTCAAGTTTGCCATCAATCTCTAAAAATTTTTTAGATTCAAGTTCTATTCTCTCATTTCTATCTAAAGCTTCTATTGTAATCTTATCGTTTTGTTTTGGCTCAATTGTAGCGTATGCATACATGCTGATTGTAGCATTGAGTACTGCACCTCCATACTTATCAGAATACGGGCTTACATCAGTTCCACCACCCGCAAGTCCAAGCCTTAGAGGTGCACGCGCACGAAAAATCATTTTTAACTGCCTCCATCAAGATATATTTGTAAATTTCTATAAAAACTCGATACTTAATCATTTCTTTTTGGTTCTAAATAGTCTTTCCATAAATTCAGTCCGCATTAGCTCTTATATCTAAAAGTTTATATTTATATGGCAAGTTTTAAAAAAATAAATATAGGATGGTAACTCCAATATAAAGTTAACAGCCTATCTTTGTTAACATTGCATTTTTTATAATTTATAATAGCTAAAAAGTTCATCTAAGGTATTGTCTTGAAAATAAGAGTCCATTGTATCAACTTCCTCCAAAATTTTTATATTGCAATAATTCACTCCAACTATATTTGCTTCTCTCAAATGAAAGGTATTGTTTGGCATAATTTATCTGATTAGATCGAAACTGCTCAAGCAAGACTTTATCTGAATATATTTTGGAAACTGCATTGGCAAACTCAACTGGAGTGTCAGCAATAAACATACAAGTCTTTGCACTCTCTATACCTTCAGCACCAATTGAAGTTGTAACAATAGGAATCCCCATCGCAATCGCCTCTATAATCTTTCCTTTTATACCAGCACCGAAGGTCAATGGTACTACAACTATTCTTATTTTATTATACAAACTGTCTAATTCTTCGTCAGACAAATACCCTAAAACTTTTATCTGTTTATCTTGTTGCTCTAAAGCTTTTATGTCTCCTGGAATCTTTGAACCTACAATAAAGAATTCTATATCATTTATTTTTCGCTTAATATTCTTCCATACCTCTTTTTCTATAAACCATTTTATTCCATAATAATTTGGTCTATGTTGAAAACCACCAACAAATAGCAACCCTTTTCTTTCATTAAAGTCATCATTTTTACTTTGAGGAAAATTAACCTCGTAGGAAAAGGGTGGGACGACAAATATTTCTTTACCCGGAAGCTTCTTTGCTACAATTTCCTTTTCTACTAAACTTGGTAATAATACCGCATCAGTTTTATTAAATAAGCTATATTCTTTTTCTTGTATATATTTAGCTTCTTCTAAAATATCCTTGTTACCTGTAACATCGTATTCTCTGAAAAGCCTTAAAAATGTTAAATCATGTGGATAATATATAGTTTTTGGATTATTAAGATTGTATTGCTTTTTTATAAGTAATATAAATTCTAAATACTTTTCTGATATGTGGGACCTACTTAATAGCGCATAATTAAAATAATTTAAATTATTTTTCAGGTAATCACGCCAATTATTAGCATAGTAATTCCCATAAATTACTTCAATTCCTAATTGTTGTAAAACAGAAGTATATGGCTCATGTTTAAAAAAGTTATCTCCAATAAAAGTTACATTAAACCCAAGATCATTAAAAACTTTTAACCAAGTAAATATAGTTCTTGAACCAGCATCTTGATCAAAATGGGGAACATAGTGATCTATTACTAAAATATGAGGTTTATTCTTGCTGCGATCTCTTGACAAAAAAGCATCCTGTCCATTTGAAAAATGCTCCTTTTCCAATATTTCTTTCCATTTATTCAAAAATTTGACTCTATTTATTTCTTGATATTGTTTTATTCCAGAAGAAGTATCAGTTCCATTACTCACACCCTCAAAATGAACAACTACTGACTTTGGCTGATATATTACTTTATATCCTCTTTTTCTTATTTCAAAAGCTAAATCACTATCTTCAAAATAAGCAGGAGAATATCTCTCATCAAAGCCTCCAATATTATTCCACAGTTCTTTTCTGACTAAAATGCATGCTCCAGAAATATAATCCGCTTCTTTAAGATAGTTGTATTCAGGTTTTTCTGGTTCATCAAACCTACCATAATTCCAACCAGTAGCGTCGTTCCAGATTATGCCCCCAGCCTCCTGAAGTCTACCATCTGGATAAACAAACTTTGGCCCCACTAATGCAACTTTGTTATCTTTTTCTATAACTTCAAGTAGAAATTTTAACCAGTCTTGCTGCACCTGAGTGTCGTTATTGAGAAATAATAAGTATCTACCATTAGCAAATTGGGAAGCTTTATTGCAACTTTTTATAAACCCTAAAGATTTTTCATTTTTTATTACTTCTATATTTTTTATATATTTCTTAATATTAATAGTTTCATCTGAAGAGGCATCATCGACAACAATAATTTCTATTTGATCTATGTCAGTATTTTTATATATGGATTTTAAACAATTATATGTATAGTCAAATTTATTATATGTAGGTATGATAATTGAAACCTTTGGGTTTTTGTTTTTTTTAAATATAATTTCTACTGGAATATTATTTAAATTATTTTCGAATAAGACCAAGTCTTGTTTAGGAATAAAATATTTCCCATGCTGAATCTTTTCCTTTACTTTTCTAAGAAAAGCTCCTAACCCATATTTCTTTACATAATTAATAGACTTTTTTAACAAATATATAGAATCTTTCGTTATAAACTTTAAAATCTTTCTTCTTCTGGTATTTGCAGGCAAAAGAGCATCTCTAAATTTGTAATACTTTAATAGTGCTCTATAGCCAAGCGGTCTATGAATTTCTGAAAGCTGACCGTTTAAGTTAGTTTTTTCAATTTCAGAAGCCTGAAGAGACGATTCTTTATCTGCCAAATCTGATTTATGAATTAAAAAAGATCTTTCCACGTTGTCACTTGTTGTTTTTCTTCCCTCCTGCTGACCAAACAATATGTAATGCAGAAGTGGATTTAATCTTGCCTTTTTAACGTCTGTATTTGCTAATAAGTAATATTCCTTGTCAAACTCAGGATTGGGCCATCTTCCTTCTTTTACACCAAATAAAATATAGTGCAGAAGTGGATTTATACCGCTTTGAACTATATCGGGGTATTTGTCTAAATAAAAACCAGTCTGAAAATATATATTAGGATTTCTTCTTTCCTTTGCACCAAACAATATATAGTGCTCTATCGGATCTATATCAGCAGCTCTTACATCTGGATATAACTTTAGATAATATATTTCATCAAATAAGCCGCTCTTCTTTATAATATG
>JAJXTU010000121.1 GCA_021783475.1 bacterium | reverse complement strand
TAAAAAATTTTATTTACATCTAAGATAAATACATGCTAATATGGTATACCTTAAATAAAATTTAGTTAAGTAATTATGGAGCAAGTCAGGTTTATATAGGATTTTATGTGAAAATTATTTTATATCAATACTACACCAGACAATAATGTTATTTAATTATTTTTTTTATATATTTTGTAATTAAATATAAGGAGGATACCATGAGGGTTTTGTGGGTGGCTTTTTGTTTTACATTGTTTATTTTTCTATCTGGATGTGGAGCAGGTGCAAAGACCAATGTCCAAAACAATGTAAGCGAAAATCAAAAAAATATTCAAATTGCACAAAATGATGGACAGCCACAAGCTAATAACTCTGTTAATTGGGTAGTTTTCACAGATCCTGTAGAGCAGGCTTTTAGCCTGGATGTTCCAGATGGCTGGAATGTAGATGGCGGTGTGAAGAGGATCTCAGAAATTGACATTAGATCGGGCACTACTATACAGTCACCCGATCAAATGACTACTATCTTTTATGGTGACAGAAACATACCTATCTTTACAGTTCCAAATGCTATTTTAGCAAGAGGTGGGTATCATGCTGGAATGTGGTATTATGCTGGTCCTGGAGTAAACTTGTTTATTGAGCCATATATGAGCGGTAGAGCATTTGCTGCAAAATGGGGATATTATAGAATATCGCACCTTTGTTCTAATGCTCAGATTACTAGTTCTGAAGATTTAAACAACGCTAGTCAGGCAATGAATAATATATATGCACAGTATGGCATATACACCTCTATTTATTCAGGCGAAGCTACTTTCTCATGTGATTTAAATGGTACGCCCGAATATGGTTATGTTTATTCTGCAACAGAGCTTGTCCGAAATCAAACTGGTGAGTTGTGGGATGTAAAAAATTTTATTGGATTTGTAGCTCCTGCACAATTGACCAGAGAAACTTTTGACATCATAGTGCATATGGCACAAAGCTATAGATTGAATCCTCAATGGGTAGCTGCACAAAATAATATGAACGCTCAATATGAAAATATCGTTACACAATCAAACAATCAAATTTCAGACATGATATTTAAAGGTGGGCAGCAAAGGCTCCAAGAATATTATAATATTGGACAAAAATACGACAGGGTCGTCGTAAAAAATGAATCAAACTATTATGATCCAACGACTAACACTACCTATAAAGGCGATAACAGATACGAATACCACTATATAACCAATGATAACCAGATAATCAATACAAATCATCCATTGCAAATCAACCAAAACTTACATGAATTGCAGCCACAGAATTAATAACTTGAGCTCTATTATATAGTTCTATTATTTTGGATTTCTAATCTTTTTTATTTGATTTGGACTTTTTATAAAATAATTTATCAATATATTTTTTAATCTAATTTCATTTGCTTCAAGATGCCTTATAATAATAGCTAAACTATTTACCAGGAGATTAATTTGAAAAAAAGAATTGAAGTGATTAAAAAATGTGCATTGGAAGCAGGTGAAATATTAAGATATTATTATTCAAATGAAATACACACCAGATTTAAGGGTAAGCTTGACATGGTTACTGATGCTGATATAAATTCTCAAGAAAAAATTGTAAGCATTATAAAAGCTGAATTTCCAAATGACGAGATAATCGCAGAAGAAAATATTGAAAACACTTCTAATCTAAAATCTACCTGGATTATAGACCCCTTGGATGGCACAACCAATTTTGTGCATAGGTTGCCGTGGTTTGCTATATCTATTGCCTATTTACATCAAGGAGATATAAAACTGGGACTAATTTATATTCCTCTATTAAATGAGCTTTTTTTTGCTGTTAAGGGCGAGGGTGCATTCCTTAATGAAAAAAGAATTTCAGTCAGCAAGGAGGATAGCTTAGAAAGGTGTTTGGTAGGTACTGGGTTTCCATATTCAATTCACGAGAATTATGAAGAGATAGTTAGTAGATTTAAAAAGGTTTTAATTAACGTAAGGGGAGTAAGAAGACCTGGGGCTGCTGCACAAGATCTTGCCTATGTTTCTTGCGGCAGGCTTGATGCATTCTACGAAGATGGGCTAAAGCCTTGGGATGTAGCAGCTGGCATACTTTTAATCAACGAGGCTGGCGGCAAGGTTACTGGTTACAATGGAGAAGAATACCAAATCGGAAAGTCAAATCAGATACTTGCTTCCAATCTATTTTTGCATGAAAAAATTAAAGAACTTATTTCTTTATAAACTGGATGATATAAATGAAAGCTAAAGTTGTAGTGGTATTGTGCAGTACAGACGAACAGGTAATTAGAACTGGAATAATGTATGGAACAAACGCCTTGAAAAAGAACTGGTTTGAGGATGTAAAGTTTATTGTATTTGGCGGTGGACAAGAGGTTTTGTTGAAGAATTCAGATTTATTAAATAGTTTATTGGAGTTTAAGCCCTTAGCTTGTAAATTTGTAGCAGATGAAAAAGGTATTGGAGATATATTGTCCAATAAAGGATTGGAAGTTATTTATGTAGGTGAAACTTTATCAAATCTGATTAACGAAGGCTGGACTCCTTTAGTTTTTTAAATGTTTAACTTTAATCTTCAAACAATAATTATTGAAACATTAATCTATATTGTGGTGAATTTTTGTATTAAATTTATTCTGAACGATGATGAGTTTACAAATTTTAGAAGAGCCATAATGTTTGGCTATCTTATATTTGCAAGCTTTTTTATGTCTATAGGGGTTTTTCTTACTGTAAGCATACTTGTGATAATTTTAACCTTTGGGGTTAGAAAATTTTTTGACTATTAGATAGTGACTTGTAATTTCAAAATTTAAAATATGATATAATTTTTACGTTATAAGCAAGGAGAATAGTACTTCTTAATTAATTATCGTGTAAGGGGATGGTGAACTTGGATTTTTATATAAATAGAAAAATATTTAACTCTCTTTTTCTTTTTATTTGTATTTTTCTTAGCTTGGTTGTTACTTCATCTTGTTCTTATGCAGGTAGCGAAAATTTCGGTATGTGGCAAAATATTAAGGTACAAACCTATAACTACAACTTTGTCCCAGCCAAGGTTCTTTACAATTACTTGTTGAAGAACAACGTTCCCTCTGATAAAGCTATTGAAATGGTTGGCATAGCTGGCGCGGAGAGCAATTATAACCCAAATATTATTGTAGACAATCCAAAGGGCGGAATTCTACTCAGTTCAGGAGAACTATCATTGCCAGAGTATTCAGTTGGTCTATTTCAGATTAATTTGCTCGCTCATCACAATACTTTATGCAATGTATATAATGTTTGTAACTGGAATGACCAGGTTAATTGGTTGATGAATCCTTATAATAATGCTAAATTTGCAATTTATCTCTCTGGCAACGGGCAAAATTTTGCGCCTTGGAGCACTTATAGAAATGGCAGATACATTGCTTATGCTGAACAATTTTATAGTAGTTACAATTCCGAACGCTAGATTTATTTTTAATAAATTTTCATAATGCATCTTTTTCTAAGTTAATTTTAAAATAAAACTTCTAAAATGAATTTGGCAGTTATTTGATGTATTATTTTATAAATTTCTGTTGAAAGCTTAAATTTAGGAGGTTTTATGAATCAGATGTTCTCCTTTTTTAAAAAACCAAAGGTTTTGCCTATATTAGTATTTTTTTTGATATTGGCTGTCTCTCAGGCAAGATGGGATTATGTGGGTTCTAATTTCTACCATGATGAATTTGTAAGATACAAAATTGACAGATTTACAGATTTTAAATATGTTGAGATTTTTAGTGACACTGGAAGTGGAGATAGGCCTGCATATAGTGAGATGACTCAATATCCACTTTATAAAATGGCTGAACATGTAGGAAATATTGAAGAAGTTGTTATAAGAAGTCTATTTGCGTTTGATTTTGTTTGGCGAATTTTT
>JAJXTU010000120.1 GCA_021783475.1 bacterium | reverse complement strand
TAGGTGTCCATAAGCAAGATTCTACTTGACTATCGTGTATAATTCCAAAGTTTTGCATAAGGATTGTTTTAATATATGCGAGTTCTTCTTCTTGAGATCTTTTTTGATATTTATCTCGCCATTGCATATCATAGTTATAAGCCTTAAATGCATAAATATAAATTTTAATTTCTCCGGGGTTAGTTGATCCGTTTATTCCCAGATGGGTTTTAGTTTTTACAATAAGGTCGTTTGTGTTGCTACTATAATGTTGATGAAAAACAGCTACTCTAGGGCCATAGTGTATGACCACGCAAACGCAAGGATTTAAATTGGGCACAATGGCAATATTTGTGCTGCCTGGCTCTCCTTTGTCTTCATTTACTGATTTTCCTGCTGCTGCCGCATCTAATATCACATAGGTTCTTTCAAACACAGTATAAGCCTTTGCTTTTTCTTCTTTACTGAGATGTTTATACGGGTAAGCCGATTCTATTTGCTGTTGCACTCCTGGCAAAACCTCTAGCGTATATTCAACACCAAAGACTGAATTTAAAAAACAGGCCCAAATAATACACGTTATTACGATATAACTTTTCTTCATTAAATTTTTCTTCCTTTTATGATTTAGACTTTTTAATTTTATTATTTTTTTAACCTTTGCAATACTCAGCTGTAAAAGCTGTGAGATATAGTCGCATCCTGTATCATTTTAAGAAAAAATAACCCAAGGAAGACAAGCAAAGTTTAAGCTAGATTTTTGAATCTAATTTACTCTATTTTTTGATGCCTCTCCTCTCTTTTTTTAATTGTTCAACTATTATTAGAGCTTCTTGCGAAACTATATTTTCTCTGCTTTACATTGTTGCAGTTACTCTCTTTATTTGTGCAACTCTCAAAAAGCGGAGCTTTACAATTGCCTCTATAAAATAGATTAAAAAGTTTATATTATAGTCATGGTCAAGCGGTTTTCAATGTAAATTTCAAAAAAAACCAGAAAATACCCCAGAGATGGTATACCCCTTTAAGACGATAGTCGAAAAAATGAGGGTAAAAAACTTTTAGGATTTTTCGGAGATGTGTTTTTGCAGGAAAAAGAAATTATCAGCCTTTGATGCCAGTTTCATACTTTACTGAATAGTTACGTTAGATCTGTTCCATCTTCTTCCATCAGCTAACTATTGATTCAGCTGTTTCTGTATAACATTCAGCAATGTCTTTGACCTGCCTCTTTGTTAGCTTTTTGCAAAAGGCTAATTTTATAAAAGAGCTACTACCCTTAATTTATTTTTGAGACTCTTCGTATAACTCTTCCAGGAAATTTTTGAAAGAGGCTTCCTGCGCCTTATCTTTAAACTTTATGGAAGAAAAGGGGATCAATTTTAAAAGTATCTCTTCTATGTTTTTTTTACCGTGCGACTTTTTGAACAAAATCTTAATATCAGCGGAAGTTATTGCTAGCCCGAGATCTTTTAATATCTCATCAAGAGAGCTTATATTTCCATTCGAAATGCTAAATATCTCATCATGCGAATATCTGGAAGGCTTCCAGGTTAGCTCATCGTCACATTTATGCCACAAAAGGGTATTCTGTTCAAAATACTTTATTTTTATTTTTTCTGACATCGCAATAAATTCGTCAATAGCCAGGAGAGGTTTTTTTAAAATCGGATCATTAGAAAGGAAATAAGCTCTGGCCAGTTGTTCCGAAATATCAAGATAAGGTCCGTCTTTTTCAAATACCTTAAATAAGGATTGTTCCAGTGTTTCCATAAAGAGAATTGTTTCTTCATAATCTCTGTCATTTGGTTCTGCTATGCTTAATTTATAGGTTCCAGTTTCCCAATCATCTACCTGTGCTATTAATGTCTTATTTTCCAGAAACTCCTGGCGTTTATAAATATTTTCAAAATCAAATACCCATATATTGACTTCACCCCTGGGGTTTTTGCCAATAATATTTTTATTAGAAGGATCTTCAGCTACAAAATTATCAATAATTGAATCGGCTCCCAATAAGTAATGATATTTATACAAATCTTCTACTTTTTCAGATATTTTCTTGGATTTCAACTGGGTTCCTGAATGTACATCAATCAAAACAATCTCAGAAGGAATAAGTTCTGGACCACAAAACGGCAGAAACCTATGACCTGGTATCAGTATGCCGTTCTCAATTTCATAATCCGTAGGGATGACTCTAAATTTAAACTCTCTAAAAAAAACATTTCTTGTAAGGTACTCAACCTTGTTTTTATCTTCTTTCTTAAAAATAATTCCGCTCTCTTCCAGGTAGTCGGCAACAATTCCGTTTCTGAGGTTAAAATCTCCTTTTAAAAAATTCTCTATCTCTTGTAAAGTAAAAGAACAATTATTTCTGCAAAAATGAACAATCGCGTTTTCTAAACTCATCGTTATTATCCTTATTTTTCTACATTGTTAAATTTATAGTTCTTATAACCAGGATCCGGAACAGGAATGGACTTTATAAGCGTTCTTGTGTAAGGGTGCTGGGGATGGTCGAATATATCAGATGTTTTCCCATACTCCACGACCTTGCCTGCATACATTACAGCAACTTTAGAACATATGTGCCTTACAACAGCCAAATTATGAGAAATAAACAGTAAAGACAGCCCCATTTGCTTCTGTAAAGTTGAAATAAGATTAAGAATTTGGGCCTGAATTGAGACGTCAAGCGCCGAGACAGGCTCATCTGCAACGAGTAGTTTAGGCCTTAGAGCTAAAGCTCGCGCTATGGCTATTCGCTGTCTTTGTCCTCCTGAAAATTCGTGAGGAAATTTATTCAGCATTTGGGAAGAAAGACCTACAATATCCAATAGACGAAAAACTTCACCTTGCAATTCGCTTCTTTTGACAATGCTATGCTCTTTTAGAGGTTCAGCAATAATGCTTCCGACAGTCATTCTAGGATTCAATGAAGAATACGGATCCTGAAATACGATTTGAAAATACCTTCTTATTTTCCTAATTTCATTGTCATGCATATCACATAAATTTACACCCTGAAACCAGACTTTTCCTGAAGTTATAGGCGACAGCCTTAGTATGCTTCTGGCAAAAGTAGATTTACCACACCCTGACTCTCCCACAAGCCCGATAGTCTCTCCACTCCTTATGGAGAGAGAAACCCCATCAACCGCTCTTGTATACCCTGTTTTCTTCTTTATAAAGAACCCCTTGTATATAGGGAAGTAAGTTTTTATATTCTCAGCACGCAACAACAGATTATCGTTAAAATTATTCATATTTTTACTTAATTTTTTTCCCTCAAAAGAGCCATTTCATCGGCATAAAAAGTTCGAAACTCGGGCAAAGCATTACGGGAGTAATGCTTTGAGTATTTATCATATATATAATGACTGTTTTTTTTAAGGTTTTCTGCAAAATCCGGCATGCCCTTTTTATTTAACAAATAGGAAATTTTAATATATTGAAAAATGTCGTTTAGTATTAGTTCCTTATCATTCCTCTCAAGATAATTACTCCAATATGAATCTAAAAAAAACTGCAAGGTCGCAAAGCTGCTCGCACTAACAGGGCACACATTCTTCAGATTATCAAACATAGTCTTTGCCTGTTCACATTTTCCATACAAACACAAAATAGGAATTATTTTGTTTGCAAAACTGAAATAAAAATTAGCATAATCATCTCTATTTTCGCCCACAATTTTGTCTATGAAATAATTATTTATTATCGGAAAGGCATAAAAATTTGGACATGTCGTAAAATTGTTGAATTCAGCATTATCGACGAGAAGCAAATTTCCATTTAGTACGGCGGCAGCCAATGCCATATTGAGAGCGGTATGGCATTCTCTGCTATCTTTTGAAATAGAAATACCAGTGCAACTCCAGTAAATTGCTAAAGAGGAATAAAGCCTCCAGTCCAATTCTCCAAATTTCTTATTTATTTCAATTATTCTTTCAGGATCCAACCCAAACT
>JAJXTU010000119.1 GCA_021783475.1 bacterium | reverse complement strand
GTTTTGTTATAAGAAATTCCACTATAACTATCATTTGCGTTAACTGTTAAGCTTGTTACACCGCTCCAGCTTGTAGTATCTATTGATAAGTTTGTTTGAGAAGTTACATTTACATTTTGAATATTGTTTACAGATACGCCTGATGGGTTTAGGTTCCACTGAGCAGTTGGAGAGGTTCTATCATCAGTTAGAGTAAAATTATTTGAAGCTTTACTTGCACCTGTTATGCTATCGCCTGATGTCCATGTTTCTGGTGAGCCATTGAATGTATTTGAAGTAGTATTTGCACCAATAAGAAAGTCGGTACCTGTGGTAAGGGTATAATTTGTAGATGAATATTCATTTACAAAATTGTTTACAAAACTTGTATTTATATTGCTAAGAGTTGTTGATGCTGTAGTAGCACTAATAATGCTATTGAAGCTATATGCAGCGCCTAGATCTGAAGAAGTATAACTTGCACCCATTGCTGAAGTAAAAGTATTAGCAGCCTGCAATTTATTACTTATAGCTGTAATATCACTGCCCTGAGCACCGCCAATGATATCTAAAACAAGCTGGCCTGCGCTCATATGATAGATATTATATACATTCTCCCAATATTGCAACCCACCTGAGTCTGGTGCTCTGTTGAAAAGGTTTTGATAAACCTGATCTAAAAATTGATCAATATATGTAGGATTGATAAACCCATCAGTAGTATTGATAATTTCATAATTTGCGTTATAGAAACTGCTTGCTTCTGGCTGCTCTACAAAATAATTAACAATACCTCCCACATTTCCACTAAAGTTGTTCTGAACAACTCCCGCCCAATAATTTAAACCGCCTTGATCTGCAGGTCTATCATAAAAAGCAACGTATAGATCTTGAATTTCATTAAGAATCGCTTGACTTGGAGCTGTAGCCATATTTAACCTCCTTTATACATTTAATTGCTATAAACAAATAGCTTTGCGAAACTTTTCCCCTCAGTCGATAAAATTCCTCCCTGTAATACAGTTTTAATAAGTCCTAAAACAAATTCATATATCTAAACTAAAACAAAAACCGCCAATTAAGACGCTATATGATTTTCTTTAAGCAAAGAAGTTCTCTACCCCAAGTAATGGCTGCAAAAAGTCTCAGTAACTAAAAGTGAGCAAACAATTATTTCAATTTTCATAAATCACCCATCCTCCACTAATGTTATAAATATAAATATTATTGTCATATAAACATATTGATTATTGTCATATAAACATAAAAAATTGTCAAGTAAAGCTTGTTATTTTTTTTAACAGAAGCTGACTTCATTCATTAAGAAGACGCTAATTTTGTCACTATGATGAAAGAATTTTGAGTATAAAGAATCACGCAGAGTTTTTGTAATTGAACAAAGAATTGAAAAATTTCTCTAAATCTAATTCTTAGCGCTTATACATTCTGCCATTTTACAATTAAGATTAATTTGTTAAAATCATTCTTATGGAAAATAAAAATAATCCAAAAATTGCTGTAGTTGTGCCTTGTTATAAAATTATATTAGTTATCAATACAGTTGGCGGCTTCATACTTAGACAATTTATAAGAGGCCTCCAGAATTGAATATAACCGTTGTTGGGATAGGTTACGTGGGACTCGCAAACGCTGTTTTACTATCACAGTATAATCAAGTCATATTGTTGGATATAGTCAAAGAAAAAATAGACTTGATAAATCAGAAAAAATCTCCAATTTCAGATGATGAAATTAAAAGATATCTATCTAATAAACCTTTAAATCTATTTGCCACATTGGATAAAAAATTAGCTTATGAAAATGCTGACTATGTAGTTATCGCCGCCCCTACGAATTACAATGTAAAAGATCAATGTTTTGATACATTTGCCATAGAATCGGTCATTGATGATGCAATTTCAATTAACCCAGCAGCATCTATAGTTATAAAATCAACTGTACCTATTGGATACACAGAAAAAATTAAAAAGCAATTTAACAAAGATGATATATTCTTTTCTCCTGAATTTTTGCGAGAAGGAAGAGCCCTATATGATAGCCTTTATCCATCCAGAATAATCGTAGGAGGCGAGGGAGAAAAGGCAGGGGCATTCGCAGATCTTTTAATCCAGGGGGCAATAAGCAAAGATGTTCCAGTTTTGATAATGAACCCTACTGAAGCAGAGGCAGTTAAACTTTTTTCCAATGCGTATCTTGCTATGAGAGTGTCATTCTTCAATGAGTTAGATAGCCTGGCTGAAAGTTATAACTTAGAATCAAAACAAATAATCGAAGGGGTATGCTTAGACCCCAGAATTGGAATGCATTATAACAACCCATCATTTGGATATGGAGGATATTGCCTCCCAAAAGACACAAAGCAGCTTCTGACGAATTTCAACGGTGTGCCAGGCAAGCTAATAAAGGCGATCATAGAGTCAAACTCTGCCAGAAAAGATTTTATAACCGCGAGCATCATCCGAAAGAGGCCGAAAACTGTCGGTATATACAGACTTGTAATGAAGGCAAAGTCTGACAACTTTCGATTTTCTTCCATAAATAGCGTTATAAAGAGGCTTAAAAAAAACAATATTGAAGTCGTCATATATGAGCCATTCATTAAAGAGGGCTCTTTTAATGCCTTATGCCTAATCAGTGACCTGGAAGAATTCAAAAGGATATCTGACATAATAGTTGCAAATAGATTTTCAGATGAGCTATCTGATGTCAGAGAAAAGGTATATACAAGGGATATATATGGGAAAGATTAAATTGTATATACTTAAATCGATCATCTCTCGAGAGCTGAAAACATGAACAAAAGAGTTCTGGTAACTGGGGGTAGCGGCTTTCTGGGCTCACATTTATGCGATGCACTCATCAAGAAAAATTACGATGTTCTCTGTGTAGATAATTTCTTCACTGGCACAAAGAACAATATAATGCACCTAATAGATAAAAAAAATTTTGAGCTCCTTAGACACGATATCACTTTTCCACTATATGTAGAAGTGGATGAGATTTACAATTTAGCCTGTCCTGCATCCCCCATTCACTATCAATTCGATCCCGTTCAAACCACAAAAACATCTGTTCACGGCGCCATCAATATGCTCGGTCTTGCAAAAAGAACTAAGGCAAGGATATTTCAGGCCTCAACCTCTGAAGTCTACGGAGATCCGATAGTACACCCTCAGCCAGAGTCTTATTGGGGAAATGTAAATCCCATTGGCCCCAGATCGTGTTACGATGAAGGTAAGCGCTGTGCAGAAACGCTCTTTTTTGACTATTATAGACAGCATAATTTGGACATAAAGATTGTTCGCATATTTAACACTTACGGTCCCAGAATGCATCCAAATGATGGAAGGGTAGTCTCCAACTTCATTGTCCAGGCATTAAAAGGTAAAGATATCACGATATATGGGGACGGCACCCAGACAAGAAGCTTTTGTTATGTATCAGATATGATAGATGGCTTTATAAAAATGATGGAAGATACTGAATATGGCTTTACAGGACCTGTTAATCTTGGGAATCCTACTGAATATAGCATATTCGAACTTGCTGAAAATATTCTTAGACTTACTAACTCTAAATCAAAAATCATATACAAAGACCTGCCTCAAGACGATCCAAGACAAAGGCAGCCTGATATTGCCCTTGCAAGAGCAGCTTTGAAATGGGCTCCAACAGTTTCTCTGGAAGATGGGCTAAAAGAGGCCATTGCATATTTTAGAGGCATAATTTTAAGTTATCTGTAATCATCCCTTTCTACAGGCGCAGAAGACTGATAGACTATAAATTTTTTCAAAAGCAGTGCTCATAATAGCCATTGGAGCGGCTTTATGGGAGGCTTCATAGCAAGAAATAGCTTTGCGTTAAGGAGGAATTAAGAAATGAAAATGATTAAAGAACATAGGAAAACTTTTGTCTTTATAATATCAATATTTTTTATTAGTTTACTGTTTTATTTTTACTACCTTATTAATTTGAAATTTTTGCCATATTCTTCTGATCCAGCCAACACCTTC
>JAJXTU010000118.1 GCA_021783475.1 bacterium | reverse complement strand
TAAAACCAAACCCCCTACGCAAGAGCACCGTAGCCCAATATATAAAAAGTAGGTCCACCCCTTGCATATGCCCAGCCGCTTGCACCAAGAAAGGCAAAGGCAGTATATATTTCTCCTGCTAAGATAAACCAGCTGAGCCATCTGCCAAATCCCCTGCCACCTATAGCCCAACCTTCTAAATTTAGCTTTTCTTTCATGCCAGGTAGCATCCCTACAATGGTTGTAATAAAAATAAAAACAAAAATAATTCCTAAGGCTAAGAATTCATTTGACATAATTTAGCTCCTATCTATTTGAATTATTTGTATCAATTTTGTAGATAATGCTAAGACATACAAACGCTACAAATATACCTGCCACCAGCCAAAAAGCTAAAAATGGAAGACCCAATACGATTGGCTTTACTGTGTTCACGAAAGGGATCATTAGAATTGTCCAAACAAAAGGAACTAGAGTCAAAATAAATTTTAAAGCTTTCATACCTCATACCCCCTTAATTTTTTATTCCAAAAGCTTTATTGCAGAATTAATAAAAACCTTAAGACCCACCATTAGAGCATCCTCATCAATGTCGAAATGAGGATGATGATGAGGATATACTATACCTTTTGCTGCATTGCCCGCCCCAATAAAAAAGAAAGCGCCCTCTATTTTTTGCAGATAATAAGAAAAATCTTCAGCGCCCATCACAGGCTTAATATGTTGGACGTTTTCCTCTCCGATAGCTTCGATAGCAGAATTTTCAATTATTTTCACAATGTTTTTGTGGTTTATTAGAGACGGATAACCTAAGATGGGCTCTAGAATATATTTTGCTCCATTAGAGGCACATATTCCCTGACAAATTTCTTCAATACGTCGAAACATTATCTCTCTGACTTCCTGGGAGAATGTTCTAATAGTACCCTTTATGAGAGATGCATCTGGAATTATGTTAAAAGCAGAGCCAGAATTGAAAAGTCCAATGGACAAAACTGCATTTTCCAAAGGATCTATACTAGTAGAAGTAATCATTTTAAGCGCAAGAATAATCTGAGCCCCTGTAATTATTGGATCTACAGTCTGATGAGGCATTGACCCATGTCCTCCGCGACCGCTAACATTGATAGCAAATTCATCTGCGCAAGCCATCAGCCTGTCATAACTAATTCCTATCTTGCCACACTCAATAGGTTGCCACAGATGCGCTCCAATGATAGCGTCTACCCCATCCAGTACTCCTTCTTTAATTAATCTTTTGGCGCCGCCAATGGGTACCTTTTCTTCGTTTGGCTGAAAAACCAGCCTTAGTTTGCCTGGCAACAAATCTATATTCTCAGAGAAAAACTTGGCTACCCCTAAAAGCATTGCAGTGTGGCCATCGTGGCCGCATGCGTGGCACACATTAGGATTTTGAGATTTATAGGGCTTATCGATAACATCATCTATGGGCAGGGCGTCTATATCTGCCCTTATAGCAACTCTCTTAGGACCATTTCCTGTAACTTCACAGATTACACCAGTGTCCCCAATCTTTCCAGGCTTTAGTCCAAAACTTTTTAATTCTGATATTATTTTTGCTTGAGTATTAAATTCTTCCAACCCAAGCTCTGGATGCATGTGAAAATATCTTCTCATCTCTACTACATATTCAAAAAAGCTTTGTAAAGAGTCCAATTTGTTATGCATATATACCCCCTGCTTTATTGTATATTTCTATTATAAGGCATATAACTATAAAATAAAATAAACAAATTCTATATAAAAATAAATCAACAAATAACTTTATTGAAAATATCCTGAATTTTTAAATGTTCGTTTGTCTGAGTGAGCGCCAGACCTAAAAGCAAACGCGATTTCGCTGTAGAAATTCCCCCTGAAAATATACAGCCGAAATCTTTTAGTCTGCTCGATCCGCCTTTGTATGAATATATCGGTAATACTCTGCCATTGTGACATCTAGAGGTAATTACAACGGGAACCTTTTTCTCTATGGCCATTATAATTGCGTCCTCTAACTCAGGTGGAACATTACCGCGTCCAAATGCTTCAATTACAATACCATTTGCGCCATTTTTTATGCAAAATTCTATAATGTCTGAAGTCATGCCTGTATATGCTAAAATTGGCACTACTTTTGGGAAATTCTCAGGAATATCAAACTTTAATCTTGACCTCTGATTATTATAAAAACAAATCCTATCCACATCAGCATATCCAATAATACCCATATTGCCTGAACTAAATGTCCTTACATTACTTGTGTGTTTTTTGGAAACGTATAGTGCACCAAATATTTCTTCATTTAGAGATACCATAACTCCCCTATTCTTTGCGCCCTCATCGATAGCTATTCTTGCTGCATTTATTATATTTCTTGGACCATCTGAATCAAATTCGGATGCATCCCTTTGAGCAGCTGTGAAGATTATTGGCCTTTCGTTATCGATAGTCAATTCCAGAAAGAATGCGCTATCCTCAATGGTATCTGTGCCATGGGTTACAATTATCCCACTTATATCTTCATCTTTCAGTATGTCTTTAATGTTATTAGCGAGTTTTAATAAATTTTCAGGTTTCATATTGCAGCTTGCAAAATTACTAAAATTTACAACTTCAAAATCTGCAATTTCTCTAATGCCAGGAATGCTGCTAATAAGCTCTTCACCAGAAACAGCAGGAACTGATTTACCTGCATCGTTCTTTTTCATTGCAATGGTTCCTCCAGTTGCTACAATCACTACCTTTTTCATTGTTTGCCTCCTAAATTAATACCTTTTTTATCTATAATACTACTTTAAAATATTTTTTAAATTATATCTATTTTAAAATTTAATGTATAATTGGTTAAATTAAATATTTTTTTGGAGTTAAACAATAATTTTTTTAAAAATTTTTAGCAGTAAACTTAAAAAGTTAGTTAATCATAAAAATTTTTTTGGTATTCTAATAATTCTTCCTAGTATATTTGTAATCCTTTGGATTTTAAATAGTGAGATAACAAACTTTTATAATTCCAAATTAAATGTTGAAAAGGATGCTAAGGCTTTAGCTTCTTCATACGCTAATCAGATATCTACAAGATTGGATTCGAAGTTTAATACTCTTAAATTTATTGGAAATTTATTGATTATCAATAAATCATCTAAAAATGTCGTTGATAGAGAAATAGTCAATTTTGTTAGCTATTTAGTTAAATTTTATCCTGAGACACCAGCTTTTAGCATATATTCGGGTGACAATAAAATTATTTTTACTACCCTTCCAAATATTAAAAACGTTCCAGAAATAAATTTTACCCCTCTTAATAAGAACTCAGATTATCAGCTTGGATTGGTTCACATAGGCTACTTTCATACTGAAGTTCTTAACGAGAGATATATTTTAAAAGATTATACTGGCAAACCAATATATTTTATTCGCACAGTTTACTTTCTAAAAAATTTGTTATCTAGTAACATAAAAGACCAAAACTTTCATTTTATAGTTATAGATTTGAGAAACAATAATCAATTAGGCAGCCTTTATAATGGTATATTTACAACTGACCCATCGAATATAAATGGGAATGAAATAATAGTAGGCGTTCCTGGATATCCATTCGAGGTTAAGGCGGTTTATCCTAAAGAATTGATATGGCAAACTTATGTAAATAATGCATTAAAAAGATGGCTTTTTGAAGGATTTATCTTATTTTTGATATTTTTATTGGATGTTTATATTTTATTTTATACAAAGAGAAAAGAATATGAGAAAAGAAATTTACAAAGAGTTATTGATTTTGGATCTGTACTTTCACAGGTAAATCAGTTAATCGCAACTGTTCAAGATGAGCCAGTTTTGTATCAGTCAATATGTGATATTGCTATAAAATTTGGTCATTTAAAGTTAGCTTTTATAGCTAGACCAGACGAAAATAAAGTTTTTCATATTTTGGCAGCAAGTGGCGAAACAGAATATGCTCATTCTATATTTATCTCTGCAGATCCTAATATCCCCGAAGGTCAAGGCTCATCGGGAAGAACATGGAGAGAAAGGATACCAGACTATGTTAAATCATTTGAAAAAGAGCTTTTTACAACTCCATGGAAAGATTTAGCAAA
>JAJXTU010000039.1 GCA_021783475.1 bacterium | reverse complement strand
AAAAACAAATATAAAAAATCTTTTTCTCAAGGTTCAAGTGCAACGGGAAAATATTATATAAAACATTGGCGGGTTGTGTCAAGGGGAGAAAGTGAGAGAAATTTCGGTAAATCTTTTAGCTTATTGAAAACCATAGTTAAAGCAATTTTTTATGAAAATTAAATCAATACAACAACTCATCAAAGAATATTACTTATAATAAGTAGTGCTTTCACTCCCAAAGCTAAAGGTCGCATCTCCAGAAAATCTTACACTATCGTTTACAGATTTCTTTTCTAATGCTACAACTTTAACGTCCAGTGAAGACAGCTCAGGTTTAAATTCTTCCGCCAACTTCATAAGGGTGGCTATGTCGCTCGCATTAAGCCTTATCTTGTTACCTGTTCCATCTTGACTTTTTTCAAAATTATTTAGCATCCTTGCTACCACCATTGCCATCTCATAACGTGTAGCAAGTCTCTTACCTGAAAATGTAGAATCCTCATAGCCAACTATGAGTCCCTTTGACGCCTCTTCCTGGAGCGCCCTATAAACCCAAGAGGAGGCAGGCACATCTGAAAATGGACCTGCCTGAGCCAAAGTAGGCATTATTAATAAAATTGATACAGTTAAAAATCCCAACAATAACTTTCTCAATCTCAATTCCTCTTTTTCCGAAATTCTTTGTTTATCAAGTGTATAAATTATATTTAAATTTTATACGACAAAAATTAAAATTTTTTTAAACCGATTGCTGTTGCACAAGCTATCTATAAGTAAAAAGCGAAATTATTCATCAAACACTTTATATATTGCGCTCATATCTTCCTCTGCATGCTTCTTTAAACCCTTCTTAAATGTTTCATTTACAGCAGCAAGAGTAGGACAATAACATTTAAATTCATCAGCAACGCTTACTGCAAATCCAAGATCCTTTTTCATATTTGCAAGAGAAAAGTGAGTTTCAAAGTCGTCGTCTAAGACCTTCTTAATCTTAAACTCAAAATATGGGTTGGCAAGAGCGCCAGCATTCAATATGTTAAACACCATCTCAGGATCTAAGCCTATCTTTTTGGCAAAGGCTAAGCCTTCAAGATAAGCTGTCAAAGAAGTAGCGAAAGCCTCGTTATTCACAACCTTCACGTAGGATGCCTTCGGAACATCGCCCAAGTACATTGCCTTCTTTGAAATCTTCTCAAATGCGTTTGTACACGCTTCAAAAGCCTCTTTGTCGCCAGCAGCGAGAATTACAAGCTCGCCCTTTTGGGCAGGAATCTTGCTGCCTAAAACAGGAGACTCCAAAAACATAGATCCCTTTTCTTTAACCATGTTTCGTAGCTCCAAAGAATAATTTGGATGAACTGTGCTAAAGTTCACCACAACTTTACCTTTGCCCATGCTTTCTAAAAATCCATCCTTACCCTCACTCACAGCCCTACACGCTCTCACATCGGTTAACATCATAAAAATTAAGTCGCTCTTTTCAGCAAGCTCTTTTGGGGTGCTGCAAAATTTAGCGCCATTATTTTCTAATTCTTTTGCCTTTTCTCTTGTGCGGTTAAAGACATACATATTAAATCCTGATTTTAATAAATTATTTGCCATTCCAGAACCCATAATTCCAAGTCCTATAAAACCAATATTCACAACATTCACCTCCAATAATCTATATATATTTAATTCTATAACAAAAGAAGCCAAATTTAATTTTTTTAATTTGCCTTTATTGACAATCAATGTCTTTTTGTGGTATAAGATAGTTTTCGGTGATGGAGTTCACCGTAATGCCCCATAGATGGCTGATGACTCCTAGTATATTTTTGGAAGGAGTTGAAACGCCAATGAGTTTTATTTGTCAAAAAGGCAAAAATTATGCTTAGTAAAGATTTTGAGCTCTTAGTCCTATCGTTTGTCCAATTAATTTACGTTGTAACCCTTGCTCCCCTTGCAGTAGGAATACTCAGAAAGATTGAAGAAAGAATAGAATCAAAAATTGGTCCATCAATCTTTCAAGAGTATTACAATCTTTCCAAACTTTTCAAAAAACAAAGTACTTATCCAATTACTACATCTACCCTATTTGAGATCACGCCATATCTTATCTTTGCAATGTATCTATTGTTGACTCTTGTATTGCCCATCATTACTGCCTTTCCTCTTACTTTCGGTCCAGTGGTTGACTTTATAGGAGGAGGATTAATTTTCGCAGCAGCATCTACATTAAAAAAGATAGCAGCCCTTGACACAAGAAACAATTACTCTATTCTTGGTGCATCCAGAGCATCGTCAATTGGAGTCTTCACAGAACCTATATTATTACTCATATTTATAATGTTCGGAGTAATATCTGGAACTAATAATCCTTATGTAATTAACAACATACTCCAAACATCTAATTTGTGGTATTTTTCACTAACACACATCTTTATTGCAGCGGCATTCTTTTTTCTTCTGATCATCGAGACAGGTAGCTTGCCTATTGAATCTGATTCTAGCAATGAGCTTGGCATGATAGATCAATCTCTAAATCTTGAATATTCAGGGAAAGAGCTTGCTCTAAATGACTGGGGAAGCTATATAAAAGCCTTCTTGTTAATGAACGTGTTTATAAACGTCTTTACATTCCCATTCTTTGTGCCAATGCAAATGAATATATTAAATGTTCTCATATACATGTTCATTAATTTTTTCAAGATGTTAATTCTAATTTTTATCTTCGCACTTATAAACACTACCCTCTCAAAGTATAGATTGATGAAAATATTTGATTTCATATCAGTAGGCTTCGCCTTTGCACTTATTGCAATGATATTCTTTTATACCACGAAAATGTGAGGTAGAAAATGCAAAATAATATATTTATACTGGTTGGATTCATACAGATAATACTGATAGTTTTTATGCAGTGGCAATCTTATATTTCTACTACAATAAAAACCTTTGATCTTTCTTCATGGATATTGGGGATTTTTCTTCTTGCCATAGGCATTATAAATAGAGAACCTACTTTAATAATTCTTGCAATTTTAACCATCTTAACCAGAGCCATTTTTATCCCTAGGTATCTTTTAAAAACGATTAAAAAGGACATTTGGAGAGTTAGAGAGTCGAAAAATCCACTTGGCGTGAGCCTTTCGATCATCATTTCTATCTGTCTTGCGCTTTTTAGTTATGGGCTATATTCAATAGCTCTGTCAAATTCTGGCTCAGTTCTCGAATCTATCCCCATCACCCTCATGCTACAAGGTGCTTTTCTGATTATTTCAAAGTCAAATGCATACAATCAGTTGATTGGATATTTGGTAATGGAAAACTCTATCTTTCTTTTTGGATATATCTTCAGTGGGCTCCCTTTCATAGTAGAGGCAGGCATAGTACTCGATATATTAGGAATTGTCTTGGTTAGCTCCATAATAATGAGACTCAGAAAGGAAAATATAGACAATGAGGAGGAGTTATACGGATGATTAATTTTGAATTTATTTATCTACTACCCTGTCTAATTTCTTTTATTGCATCAATTATTGGCTTTTTTGCATTTAAAAGATTTGCAAAAACCATTTCTATTGTGTCCTCTGTGCTTTGCATATTATCAGTCATTGCAGGATTTTGGGAACCAACTGTACAAAACAATTACCTATACGTTGACAATCTCTCCAAAGTATTCTCTCTCATGATATCAATTGTATATTTAAGTGTTGTAATTTTTTCTATAGAATACATCAATCACATTGAAAACAAACTGATAAAAGTTCATCAGTATTTTAGTTTATTGAATATCTTCGTCTCAGCTCTATTTGCATCAGTTGTATTGAACAACCTTGGCTTAATTTGGGTAGGAATTGAAGCCACAACTTTTACTAGCGCTCTCCTAGTATCTACCCAAAACGACTCAATTGCAGTCGAGGCAGCATACAGATATATAATAATTGTGTCAGTTGGCTTAATAATATCTCTTATAGCTACCCTATTTATATACTCTAGCGAGAAAACACTATCCATATTTAGCTTATTGCAACTCCACCCAACTGATAGCATATTTTTATTGGGCTCTCTCTTGTCAATCATTGGATACGGCACGAAGGCAGGCATCTTCCCAATGTACACATGGCTTCCTGACGCTCACGGAAAGGCTCCAGCACCAGTGAGCGCTATATTTTCTGCAGTACTCTTGCCAGTCTCCCTTTATCCTTTAATTAGAATATTTGAAATATTTCCAAATTACTACCTTAGTCTATTTGCTTTTTCCTTAGGGTTTCTTAGCGTGGCCACAGCAGCTATCATTGCAGGCTCACAAACAATTTACAAGAGACTGTTTGCATAGTCTTCAATTGAAAATATGGGCATGTCCTTGATTGGTATCAGCCTTGGAACTTTTGGTCTCTTTGGAGCTATAATTCTAATCTTCTCCCATGCCCTTGCAAAGTCAGGAACCTTTATGCTGACTGGCAACATACTTCACAGATTTAAAACTAAAAAAATTGAAGATGTAAAAAATATGATAAACCTTATGCCAAAAACAGGCTTATTCTTCTTCTTCGGTTCTCTTGCCGTGACAGGAGCTCCACCATTTGCTACCTTTGTGGGGGAGCTGATAATACTATCAAAGGTAATCCAAATATATGGCTATATCACAGGAGCGGTGCTGTTTGCGTTTTTGTGCATTGCGTTTCTCTTTATTAACAACAAAGTCATATCCATGGTGTTCAGTGAGTCTGACAAAAAACCTTTTATTGAAAGCAAATTCGTATACATTCCTATGATAAGTATTTCTTTGTCCCTGTTATTCTTGATTGCAATTCCATTTTTATACAGCTTTCTTGGAGGAATAATAAAATGAAAAGACTTTTAGGGATAATATCTTCAGATAAAACAGAAAAATTACTTGTATCCTCTGGCACATTTACAGGGCTTGTTGATCTGTCTCAAAAAAAAGACTTTAAGTATTATGACTGGCTTAGAGATAGAGATTCTGTTTACACAGATTCTAACATTACGTCAGAAGAGGTATTTAATTTCAGGCTAGGTCCTTTAGCAGGAGCCAATCAGGAGTGCTCAATCTACCATCTTAAAACTTATGGTGAAAGAATGCTTGCAGTAAACATAGACCAAACCTATAAATCACGAAAGATTGAAGATCTTATGGTTGGTCGATCTTTTGATGAAGCTATACCTCTTGCAGAGTCAGTTTGCTCAAACTTTGCATTTTCTCACTCAGTAGCATTTACCCAGGCGATAGAAGAGGCCCTTGGTTTAGAGCTAAGCGGCTATTCAAAGCTTCTAAGGGTAATATTCTTAGAAATAGAGAGAATTTATAATCATATTTATGTTATTGCAAAGCTCTCTATATCAGCAGCCCAAAAAGTTTATTCTTCTCATCTATTATACTTGTTCGAAAGATGCATTTCTTTAAACTCAAAATACTTTAACTCCACCTTCTTAAAGAAGATAAAAAAGGTTGGAGAGGTCAAAGATTTTCCGAAAGAGCTCTTCCTAAATTACTTAGAAGAGCTAAAAAAAGTAGTAAATGAATTTAAGAAAATATACAATTTCAGTTTAGACAGCAGAAATTATTTAGACAGACTTCACAATACAGGAATTCTAACAATAGAAGATTTTTATAACACTGGCTTTGATGGGCCAGCGCTTAAAGCGATGAATTACAGTCTTGATATTAGAGAATTTAGCAAAACCACCAAAAATTTCAAACCTATATTAGAAGAAGAGGGAGACTCGCTTGCCAGAATGATAGTAAGAGCCAAAGAAGTTAGTCAGTCTTTGGAAATTATAGAAGAATCGATAGAATTATTTCAAGAAACTCAACCAGAAAGTCCAAAATCTCTAAAGACTTCTCAAAAGAGAGACTCGGGAATCGGTCAAAGTGAATCGGCAAGTGGAACTATAACATACTATGTAGAGATCAAAGATCAAAAGATTGAATTTGTATATATCAGCACCCCATCTACCTTTCTATTTAGAGCAATCCAAAAGGCATTGGTAGGACAGATATTTACAGACTTTCCTTTTACAGTAGATTCTTTTGGGGCATTTTTCTGTGACTGTGCAAGATAAAAAATATCAAGGAGGAAAAAATTGTTCTGGCCAATTTATGGTTTAACAAAAAAATATACTGAAAAAAAATTAAATATTTCAAAATTAAATCTCAAACAACTATATATAAAAAATATTTTTAAGAGATCTATCCACATATTTTGCATAGACGTAGGAAATGATAATGCCTTAAACTTTGAAATATTTGCGCTTTTGTCGCCAAAATACAATTTACACAGACTTGGCATATTTTTTACTCAAACACCAAGAAAGGCCGATCTCTTGATCGTTTTAGGCAGACCAACTGAAAAAATGGTCCCCCTAATGTTAGAAGCTATAAACCAAATGCCCGAACCGTTTGGCGTACTGTTAACTGAGAACAACGACCTGGGCATTAGTTTTGACAATTTCGATATACCCAATGTAATAGGCCATATTAAGGGTGATGTCTCAAGAGATGAAATGCTTTCCTACATATTAGCCTTCATGAAAGGTGATGAGAAAAAATGATATTTTATACATTAAGTGTTGTTTGTTTTTTGCTTGGAATAATTTCTTTTTTTAAGAATAAATTAAGCTGCATCTTTGCTGTGCTTGGATCTGTTTTTTCAATAGCAGTTGGCATATTGGGATTTGAAAGATCACTAAATATTTTAAATCTTGCGCTATTTCAAGACGTATCATTGAGGCTTGGAATCGATAAGACATCTTCGATCTTTTTGATAATAGCCTTTATCTCTTTTGGGATAATCGCATTTTATTCGATAGACTTTAACAAACTATTTAGCAAGAGAATGGCACTCTTTATAAATATTTCAATGCTTGCAATGTTTTTTGTCTTGACAGCTCAAGATGCAATAAGCTTTTTGATTTCATTCGAATGTATAACCATAGCAATATTTTTTAGTATTCTTGAGAGAAAAAATACATATAAAGAGGCATTTAGTTTTCTTGCATTTAGCGAGGTATCATCTATAGCTCTTTTTATTGCATTCGGCGCACTTTGGGCTCAGACTGGGAGTTTTATCATAGCAAATGCAGTAGGCAATATTGTATTTATGAGCTTTGCTTATCTAGCATTCATAATAAAAATGGACATAACCCCCTTTCACGTCTGGATAAGCTCTACATACTCGAAATCTCCTTCAAACGTAGCTGCAATACTTTCTGTACCAGTTACCCTAATAGGAACTTATGGCATATTTAGAATATTTGCTTTAAACCCAAACATAGAAATATTTGCAATCATAAGCATTTTATTAGGTTCTGTTAGCGCTCTTTGGGGAGCACTCCAGGCAGCCAGATCCAGGAGCCTTAAAAAATTGCCAGCTTACTCTACCATAGAGAACAATTCCATGATACTTGCAAGCTTAGGCATAGCTTACTTAACTGCAAACACACAAAGTCTTCAGTACCTATCGCAATTTGCCATGCTTACTGCATTATTTATAATAATTTCGCACTCATTTTCCAAGACAGCTCTTTTTCTCTCAATAGGACATGCAAAAGAGGCTTTTTCAGAAGAGCTAATTGACAATGTAGGAGGAGTTTTCAAATATGTAAGCAAGATAACTGGCTTAGGCATAATTATCGCAGGTCTTTCTCTAAGCGCCTTCCCTCCCCTGATAGGCTTTGTATCCGATTGGATGTTACTCGAAACCTTCTTCCAATCTTACAAGATTGATGACTTATCTTTAAAATTAATCATAACCTTTTCTGGAATTTTAATTACTCTTGCAATAGGTCTTAGCTCATTTGGTATGAAAAAATTAATAGGATTTAGCGCACTTGGAACAAAAACTAAAGAAGTGATAAATATTGAATCGCTGACGATGAAAATTTCTGAAGCTATCCTGATATTTCTGGTTATCGCCTTAGGATTTATATCGCCTTTGATTGTAATTGGCCTCGGATATCCTGCATTCTTAGATGGCCTTTTGGCGGTCCCGAAGCCTCTTTTGATAGTATCAAGCAGGCCAATTTTTGGAGTCTTGTCTCCAACAATATTCGCAATTATGATTTTTATATTTTTCGTAGCTCTTTGGAAATTAAAGAGCAAGGAAAAAGATGTAAAAAGGGTGTCACCGTGGGTTGGAGGATTAGAGGTTTTGAGTACTGAATCTTTTAAAATAGGCGCCTATTCATTTATAGTAGAATCTCTCCTAAAGCCTCTCAATCAAACTAAAGAAATAAGAGAAGGCGATACAGCCTATGTTTACAGTATAGACTTAATAGAGACATTTTACTCATTTATCACAAAGCTTTCTAACAAGATAAGCTCTTTCTTCTCAAAGACAATTATGAACTCAAGCATCCACTGGTATATAGCATACATAATAGGCGCATTTATTATAACCTTGATGTATTTTAAATTTACAAGGTGAAAAAGTCGTTTGACAACTTGTAAAAAATTAAAATATAATAATCTATTATGGAACAAAAAGAGTACAACTTTTCTAAAATAGTTTCTAGGGCTAATGAGATTTTTCTGCAAAATATTGACGAGCCTGAAGTTTTAATTGAAAAACTTCTTGAAACTATTGCTGTAGATTTTAAACTCAGGCTTATCTGGCTCGGAATGATAAAAAATGACGATATTTTATTTTCCAAACCCTTTGGCCCAGCCTCTGAATACATAAACCAGAGCGCAGAATATAAAAAGAGAATGCTCCAAACATCATTGAGCGTAATTAAAGAAAAAAAACCGCTAATAGCTAACAATCTTTTGTTGGACAAAGGGTTTGAATACATACATGAAAACGCCAAGAAGTACAACCTTCAATCTGCTGCGCTATTTCCAATCTTACCAAACGATAAAATCTCAGGAATTTTGAGCATATATTCTGACGAAATAGGCTTTTTTACCACCAGAAAGATGGAAATATTGTCCAATCTTGCCAGCACATTTGGCGTTGTCTTAAGCATAATGGAAGATATGAAAGAAAAATTTCTTTTGGAAGACGTATTAAGCAGATCTATTCAAGGCATTGTAATAACCGACTCAGATAATAAAATCATCTACACCAATCCTGCCTTTATCAAAATAACTGGCTATGCCCAAGATGAAGCAATTGGTCAAAACCCATCGATATTGAAATCAGATATGCACTCAAAAGAATTTTACTCCGATATGTGGAAGACTTTAAAAGAAGATGGATTCTTTAGTGGAAAAATATACAACAAAAGAAGGGATGGCACTATATATCCAGAGATCATAACCCTTAGCACGATCAAGGACAAAGATGGCAAGATAATTTACTACACCAGTTTCTTTATAGATATCTCAGATTTAGAAGACAAAGATAGAAAGATAGAGTACCTTATGTTTCACGACTCAAAAACGGGACTTCTAAACACTAAAGGTTTTTATGATAAACTAAATACCCTTGTAGCAGGCAAAAAAAATTTTATAGTAGTTTATATAGATTTAGACAATTTTGCATATTTAAACACTACTCATGGAATTGAAAAAGGAGATGCCCTATTAAAGGATTTTGGGCAATTCTTGGAAAAAGAGGCCTGTGACAAAGAAGACTATGTGTGTTATTTTGGCTCTGATGAGTTCGCAATAATATCTCCCAATAAAACTTCTGAAGATGCAACAGATTACGTAAAAAAACTTGATATTAAAATAAAAAATAAAGAGTTCAATATTAATTCCAATAAAGTTAGATTATCTGGTTGTATAGGCGTTTCCATGTATCCTGAAGATTCTGACAAACAAGATTCGATAATTAGTTTCGCCCAGGCATCCTGTATAAAAGCAAAACAAATTGGAAAGGGTCAATGCGTTTTCTACAGCGAATCAATCCAAAAAGACTTTGAAAATAAGATATACTTTCATACCGAAATAACTCAGGCAATTGAAAGATTTGAATTTGAATTATTTTATCAGCCCATCTTTGATACAAGTTCTAAAAACATAAATCATGCAGAAGCTCTTATCAGATGGAGACACAATGAGAGGGGTATTTTACCACCGTATGCTTTTATACCTTTTGCCGAAGAATCTGACTTAATAGAAACAATTGACTACTATGTTATAGAAAAAAGCCTAAACGATCTAAAAGCCCTACAAGATCACAACATAAACATATCCATATCAGCCAATCTCACTGGCAGGACATTTTTATCAGATGATTTCTTGGAAAATTTTAAAAAAATATTTTGCAAAAAAAATATCAACCCAAATCACTATAGGTTTGAAATAACCGAATCAATAGCCCTCTCAAATGTAGAACGAACCAAAAAACACATTGAAGAGCTTGGAAAAATGGGCATATATTTCAATATGGATGATTTTGGCACAGGATACTCGTCTTTGTCATACCTAAATCGTTTTGACTTTAAAAATATTAAAATAGATTCGAGCTTTGTATTGGAATGCGAAAAGGATCCAAAATTAGCAATTCTTGTTTCATCAATAATTCATATGTTAGATAACTTACAATACAACATAACCGCAGAAGGTGTTGAAAGCGAATTTTTGTTTTTTGCATTTAACCACTTAAATTGCGATTTCTTACAGGGATATTTTCTTTCTAAACCTATACCTCTAAATGATTTTATTTATTTTGTAAAGAATTTTAGATTAGATGACACTCTTTTAAACTTTTTAAGAAAGAGCACGAAAACAATGGACTTTGAGCTAATAAGAGCTAAATATGAAATTTATAGATTTATAAGAAAAATAGAATCTATTATCAAAGAGAAAACATTAGAGGACATCTTATATATACTGAAAGATTATAAGAATTGCGCATTTGGAAATTGGTTTTATTCAAACGCTGAAAAATATGCAAATTCTAAAAAATACAAAGAAATAGAGACACATCACGTAGCCCTACATAAAATTACCGAAAAACTAATAAGCGATCTGAGCGATAAAAATAATCTATATAAAGACTTAGAAAGTTTCAAAAAAAGAGCATATAAATTAAATAGCTTGGTTGATAGCTTAGAAATTGAAAATTTTTGTTTGATACCTAAACTCTAACAATTATATGCTTCCCGCCTTGAAAAACAGCCCTACTGCAAGAGTCAACCCTAAAACTATTATAAAAACCCTAAGTAATTTTTCGTTTACCCTGTGAAGTGCATACGCACCAACCTGACCGCCAATTATCGCGCCAACTGATGCTACTAACGCCTGGGTCCAGGCAATATCATTTGAAAAGAGAAACACTGCCACCGCCGATGCGTTCATCACAGCAGCCAGGACGTTCTTTGTAGCCCCTGCGTTTCTTACAGCAAGCCCAGAAAGAGTAAGGGCAGCCAACATTAAAATACCAATTCCGCCTCCGAAATATCCTCCATAAATCGCTATTATAAACTGTGAAATAATGGTTTTCGTAGGAGAGATGTGAGAATTTGATTCACCATTTTTCTTGAAATAACTCCCCCAAATAAAAACAAGAGTGGCAAAAAGAACCAACCAAGGCACAAGATACTCAAAGATTTTTACAGGCGTCTTAATTAATAAAAATGCCCCTATTATTCCTCCGACCAAGCTTATTGAAAAGAGTATCTTAAAAGAAACAAGAGGTAAATCTGAAACGTGTTTTTTGCCAGCAAGTCCTGTATTAATCTGACCAGGAAAAAGAGCTATAGTTGATGTTATGTTAGCAGTTCTCGCATTTAAACCAGTAAACATAAGGGTAGGCAAAGTTAAAAATGAACCGCCACCAGCAAGGGCATTTTGGATACCAGCAAAAAATGAAACCACAAATAATATTAAATAAATAAAAATATTAACGCACCGCCTTTAATTTAATTTCAATCATAAGTATAATATATTTTATACATTGTAGTCAATATAAGTAATATTACTTTACTTTGTAAGAAATAGTACGAAAAATTAATTAATTAAACTAAAATTTCTGTTAGAATGATTGCACTAAAAAAAATAAGTAAGGAGTCGAAATGCACTTTAAAAACTTAGACGAAGTAGATAGGCAAATATTGAAATATCTATCAGAAAACGGAAGACTTAGCAATGCAGAACTTGGTAGAATGTTAAATCTTACCAGAGCAGGAGTTAGAGACAGGATAAATAAACTCGTTGATAACGGGATAATAGATAAGTTCACCATAATAGTAAATCCATTGAAAGCTGGAAAAAATATCTCAATGTATCTTGAGATTGAAGCAGAATGGTCTAAAATCAATCAAGTAGCAGCGGAGTTGTTAGACAGAGAAGAAATAACAAATATATATCAGATGAGCTCGTTCCCTCATCTACACGTTCACGCCCTATTTGAAGATCAAACTCATACAAGCAATTTTATAGAAGGTCTGAAAGCAATTGATGGAGTAAAAAGTCTAAGGTCAGAGATAATAATCAAAAGGTTCAAAGAAAGAGGCTCTATTTTAATTTAGAGCTTTATCCAGTTTTTGTTTTTTACGCTTATTTTAAAAAAATCTTTTATAGCATCCCATTCTGGATCAATGTCAACAATTATTCTATCCCATCTATAAATTTTTTCATTAACCTTCTTGCCCATTTAATATTATTTTAACAGCATTTCTAAAAGCTCTGAGCAGCATCAAGTGTAAGAATTTCGCCGTTTCTTAAGACTTTAAACTTAATAGGCATCTCATTTGAGATAATACTTGCCATAGAAGGTATATCTCTAACTGGTTTATCGTTTATCTCTAAAATTATATCTCCTACTTTAATCCCAGACTCTTCAGCCAACCCATTTGGCTCCAAGCTTACAACCTTCAAACCAGCATATGTCTCTTTAGTATCAGATGTATATGTGGCTGGCTTTACGTGGATCCCTAGATTAGCCTTGTTTGAAGCGCCCTGCGGATTTTGTTGATTCAAGCTTAGGAGCAGTTTATCTTTTCCAAAATTGACGTTTGGCACAGTAAGAGAAAGATTCTGAAAAGTCTTATTTCTGTAAACCTTCACATCAAATTGTGCACTCTCTTTGCCCTCTAAAGCATTTTGGATATCTTTTGTAAAACCATTATCTTTAACCTTTTCGCCATTTAATTCTACAATAACGTCATTGGGCTTAAATCCAGCAACATCAGCGGGAGAATTAGCTTCTACTAATTTTACAAAAGCACCATAGCCTTCATTCCAACCAATATCCTTTTTCAATTTTTCTATTTCTTTATCATCAGTGTAGAAATTAATACCGGTAGAGTTATAAAGTCTGGAACCTGCAGCAATAGCCATTGTGTCGATTACATCAATAAGATTTTGTGCAGTTTCTAAGTCAAGAGTTCTAAGTAATTGGACATTTGCATTTGGATTATTTGGCACAATTAGAACACACCATTTATTATCCCTGTCAAGATTTGGCAGGTAATAGAGATACGTAGCTCTAAGATCGGCAAGATTTATAACGATAGACTCGTTTTGATTCTCATAAGTTCCGAAAATCCTTAAACCGTATTTATCAGTATCAATCTTTGTGGGATAATATCCTAACCAGGTAGAAAATTTCTGAGATGCCATTAAGTTTGTAAGAACAGACCTTGCTAATTCAACTGAGGATAATATTTTAGGCTTATACCATTTCGGATCCCACTGCAAATCTTTTGAATTTAGTTCTACAGCAAAGGATATGCTCGAAAAAATTATTAAAAAGGCAAATAAAAAAATCAAAATCTTAGCCCTCATCTTAAACCCTCCTTAGACCTGATTAAGATACAATATTAGCATAGAACTATAAAAAATACAAATAATATATAATTAATCTTCAATATCACTACGAACTAACAATAAAAAAATGGACAGCATTTTAAATAATGCTGCCCATCGGTTAGTTGTGTTATTCTTTATTCAAGAGCTTCTTTTATCAACTCAGCAATATGCTTTACTTTCACATTTCCGCCCTTTTTATCGATTAAACCCCTAATTTGAAGCACACAGGCAGGACACCCTGCTAACACAATATCTGCCTTTGATTCCATTATATCCTTGTGCTTTTGATCGGCTAGCTCTCCTGAAATCTCTGGGAACTTGACCGAATATGAACCAGCCATACCGCAGCACTGATCGCAGTGCCTCATCTCCACAAATTCCAAACCTGTCTTTTTTATGACGCTTCTGGGTTCTTCGAATATCCCCAAAACTCTTTTCAGATGGCAGGAATCATGATATGTAGCAAGGCCCTTTCCCTTTAAAGACTTTAATTTTAGTTCTCCTTTTTCGCAAAGCTCATTTATATATGAAGTATATTCCTTTATTCTCTTGCTAAACTTTACAGCAATCTCATAGTATCTTTGGTTATCTTTCATCAACTCAGGATATCTCTCCCACATCTCTACGCCGGTTGGACAGGCCAATACTATGAAATCAGGATTTTCTTTTTGCATAGCATCAAGATTTTGCATAGCAACCTTTTTAGCACTTTCAAGGTCTCCCATTAAGAACATAGGCGTACCGCAACATGTCTGATCTTGAGGGAAGTTTACTTTAAAGCCTGCACAATTAAGGCTCTCAACTACCGCCTCACCAATCTCTGGATATGCAAAGTCGATCAAACAACCACTAAAAAATGCAATCTTTTGTTTTTTTGTTTCCTTTTTCAATTTTAGTCCCTTAAATCTATCCCTAAAAGGTACGTCTACAATAGCAGGCAATGATCTGTCCTTTGTATACCCCGACAAAAACATAGGTAAATTTCTAATAAATGGGCCGCTCTTAAATGGCTTTTGGCCAAGACTGGCCATTCTTAACATATTGTGAAAAAGCTGTCTATTTGACATTATATTTTGAAATACTACTTTGGGCAGAGTAGGCAAACCAGCTTTTTTTACGCTCCTTTTTCTCATCTCTACTATGAGCTCGGGGATATTTATCTTGCCAGCGCAAACCTCAGTACACCTTCCACAAGTAAGGCAAAGCTCTTGAATCTGATCTGCAGTATTTTTGCTGCCAATGAATGAATTTAGAAGAGCGCCAATGCCACCACTATATACATGACCGTACACATGACCGCCCAAAAGCGCATATACAGGACATACGTTCGTGCAGGCAGCACACCTTATGCACTGATAAAGTTCTTTGAACACAGGATCTTTTGCCATCTCAAGCCTTCCATGATCCACCAAAACTATATGCAGTTCTTTCTTTTGCACTGAAAAAGATCCGTCAGGATTTTCTACTATCGCTTCTGATGGACCAGAAATCAAGTTTACATAGCTAGTTAGAACTTGAGCTGTAGCATTTCTGGGCAGAAATCTCAAGATAGGTATAGCATCAGTCATCTTTTCTACTAATTTCTCATAACCTACCAATATCACATGAATTCTTGGCATAGTAGCAGTAAGCCTTCCATTGCCCTCATTTGTCACTATGAAAAGAGAGCCATTTTCTGCAACAGCTATGTTTGCTCCAGAAATACCCATATCAGCTTTCAAAAATTTTTCTCTGAGCTGAACCCTTGCAGTATGGACCAAAAATGGTATATCTGGCTCCATATCCTTGCCTAATTCTTTAGAAAAGTAGTCTGCCACCTGTTGTCTGTTTAGATGTATAGCAGGCATAACCATATGCGAAGGCTTATGCCCTGCAATCTGAATTATCCACTCACCTAAGTCGGTCTCCTGAGATTCTATTCCTTCTTTTTTAAAGGCTTCGTTTAACTCAACCTCTTCAGATACCATAGACTTACTCTTTACTACCAGTTTGACATCTTTCTCTCTGCAAAGTTTCATAATGTAGTCGATAACGTCTTTATCAGTTTTGGCGCGATAAACTATAGCCCCTCTTTTTTCTACTTCACTTTGAAATTGATCAGCTAATTTATCTAAATTTTTAACTACATTCTTTTTAATGTTTGCAATCTGCTCACGCAAATCTTCAATATCGTATCCTTCGAAAGCCTTTGCGCGCGCTCCAGGATACACCTCAGAAAAAGTTCCAAGGTTTTTTCTCTGGATATTGTCTTTCAGCTTATCTTTAATCTTATCTTTTAACTCTTTTGTAATCATTATTCTTCCTCCTCTACGAACATTACCACTAACTTGCTAGGACCATGCACTCCAATGGTCAAAACTCTCTCAATATCTGCAGTTCTACTAGGTCCTGTAATAAAGCTTATATGTCCACTTTCAAATTTTTCCTTGAAAATCTCAAACATTGACTCATAGTCCTTCACAATTCTATTTGATCTTACCAGGGCTATATGAACGTTTGGCATTGCAGAAACCAACCTCTTCCAAACTGGATATGACCACTCTATGACAGATCCTGTCTCAGCCAGAGCACATTCCATCTCAGAAATACCGATATCAGCAATATTTGCCTCTTTCTTACCGCCTTCGAAGAATAAATTTATATTCATATCCTTTGAAATCTTATCAACCCCTGTATTGTCCACCAGATCAGATTTAAAAGCAATAATATTTTTAGCATTTTCTCTCTTAAAAATTTCTTGAAGAATATTCTTAGCATCGTTCAAATTAGTGAAGTAGACCTCAGCAGAAACTGCTTCAGCTCTTCTTTTAAAATCTTCAAAAGAACCTTTCTCAACCTTCCCACTAAACTTTTCATCCCACAAAACTGTTTGCATAAATACCTCCAAAAACATATTTAATATATTGTAGAACCAAATTTACAAAATTGTATAATTTAAATTATTGAAAAGTTCAGAATTGTTTAACATTGGTATTCCAGTTAAATTATTTAATGCAATAATATTGATTATACCTTTAAGATTTATAATTATTTTGTATACGGTTTATAATATTCTTATGAAAATTTTCAAAACTAACTTTATACTAATAATAGCTCTTGTCCTTACAGACCTATTATCCTTTTATCTTAGCCTATTTTTAGCCTATCAGATCAGATACATTCTTTTCTACCTACTGCCAGGGAGACTGGTTCCAATGTCTTTTTCATTCTTATCATTTTTAAAAATGTGGTGGATGCCCTTCATAACCATAGTTCTTATATGGACAATGAGCTTATACAAAAAGCGGCTGCCCTTCTGGATTGAAGCTTCAACTTTAATTAAAATACTTACATTGAATTCTGTATTGATATTTGCAATGGTATCTTTAGGCAAGCTTCTTGATGAGGTATCAAGAGGCGTTTTGATCCTGTTCTGGCTTACTAGCCTATTTTTATTTCCCCTATTAAGGCTCATAGTAAAATTAACCTTGTTCAATTTTAACCTGTTTAAAGAGCGAATATTGTTTCTGGGAGCTGGAAAAACAGCGAAAGATAGCGCATCAGGTTTATTATACGATAAATACCTCGGATATCACCTGATAGGTTTTTTAGATGACGACAAGGAGAAATGGGGAAATTTATTAGAAATATGCGGCAAAAACTATAAAGTCTTTGGCAGCATAAATCACTTTAAAAAATTTATTAAAAAATTAAATATTTCTACTATCGTAATAGCTATGCCATCTCTTGACGCCCAATCTTCATCCAAGCTCGTTGGAAAGGTACAGTTACTGGTAAACAAGGTCATAGTGGTTCCTGATTTTAAAGGGGTGGCACTTTTGAATTCTGAGCTGCTAACCCTTTTCGATCAGAGGCTATTTTTGATAAGTATCAAGAACAACTTAAAATCGAAAACAAGCCAGGTAGTAAAAAGAATATTTGACTTAGTTTTATGTCTGGCTTTTTTCTGGCTAATCTTACCCATTATAATCATAATAGCTATGCTTATCAAAAGGGACTCGGAAGGCAGTGTCTTCTTTATTCAAGAGCGCGTGGGAAAGCACGGCAAACCATTTAAATGCATAAAATTTAGATCAATGATATCAAATTCTGATGAAGTATTAAATAATTATCTTAATGAAAACCCTGAAAAAAAGTTAGAATGGCAGAAATTTAAAAAGATAAAGGGGTTCGATCCCAGGGTTACAAAGTTTGGCAGATTTCTTAGAAAGACTTCTCTTGATGAACTCCCACAGATTTTTAATGTCGTAAAAGGTGAAATGAGCCTTGTGGGGCCAAGGCCCTATCTGTTTTCAGA
>JAJXTU010000038.1 GCA_021783475.1 bacterium | reverse complement strand
ATGATAGAAAACTACTGGAATAATTGGCTCTAATGGTCTTTTGTTCTTTATATCCTCTTCCCATATTGCAAGCATATATGAGAGTATCTGGATATTACTAAAGCTCCCTGTCTCTGATTTGTGCTCTAGTAGATAGTACACCTGGACTGAACTGGTCTTTGTCTGAAATCTAAAAGCTATGTCTAAATTAAACCTTTTATACTTCTTGGAAATCTTTTCTGTGTTTATAGGTTTTATAGTATTAAGGTCAACGTGTTCTAAAATATCTTTTGGCAAGCTGAACTCTACAAAGCTCTTTGCATTCTCAATATTTGAGGTTATCTGTTTAAAGAACTTATCGTGTATCTGGTGTATGTCATCCATAAATTGATTTAAACACAAGGATGAAAAGATGTCAAATAGGGCTATTAAATGAGACTCAATTCTTTGATAATACTTAATGTTTAAAAAATAAAATAAGCATTATCCCTTTATAAAATCCCTTGTCAATAAAACTCTACACAATCTTAATGCCATTAGCATGAAAAAATTCCAAATATATTGTATCATCTATAATTTAGTATAAAATTTTTAAAGGAGGAAATGATGGCAAAACACTTTCTTAATCCCGTAACAGACGTACAAGTCAGCAAATTAATTCTAAAGCACTACTACGAGAGCATTACTGATGCGCTTAATTCTGACGTTATAATCGTAGGAGGAGGCCCATCTGGGTTAACTGCTGCAAGGGAGCTTGGAAATTCAGGTTATAAGGTAGTGATTATGGAAAGAAAGCTCTCCCCCGGCGGCGGCACCTGGGGCGGCTCGATGTCCTTTAACAAGGTCATAATTCAAAAGGATCTAAAGGACTTATTAAATGATCTGCAACTGCCCTTTGTGGAGGATGAGGATGCCCTCGTGGTAGACTCTTGTCTATTTGCAAGCCAGCTGATCTCTCAAGCCCTAAAAGCACCAAATGTAAAGCTTTTCAATCTGATGACAGTAGTAGATTTAGAGTATATAAATAACGCAATTACAGGTGTGGTGGTAAACAATACAGGGATAGAAATAGCAGGACTTCATGTCGACCCAATGGTGTTTCAGACAAAGGCCGTCCTGGACTCTACTGGCCACGATGCCATAGCTGCGAATATTTACTCCAAAAGAGTTCAAGTTCCTCTTAAAAAAGAACATTTTATGAATGCAGTTCAAGGTGAAGAAGATACCGTAAACAATACAAAAATGTTAGCAAACGGTTTATTTGTCTCTGGAATGGCAGCCAATAACGTAGACGGCGGCAGCAGAATGGGGCCAATATTTGGCGGGATGATAAAATCTGGCCTTAAGGCTTCCAAATTAATAATGGAGTATATAAAAACTGTTTAGCACCTTAACATTTTATCTAAATTTTATAGAGGCGAAAAATAGATTAATCGGAAAACAAGTTAGCAAACTGCTTTTCTATAAAGACTGTTTTACGTTAAATCTCTGGGACAAGGAAGAGGGCTCTACCTTCTTCCTTGTATCCCTTATAAACAATATTCCGTTCATAGGTCTTTCAAAAGAAAAAAATGTAAAGTTCGAATCACACAAACACCCCTTTTATGACTTTCTGAACAAACACCTGCCAGGGTCTGAAATAACCGACATCACAATCAATAGATTTGACAAGGTATTGAAAATTTCTTTCTCAAATGATTTCCCAATTGGCAAATTTCCCAAGGTAGACATCGTTCTGGAGCTGATTACGAATAAAACCAATGCAATTGCATTGGTTGACAATGTGATAAAAACGTCATACAAGGAGATAATTCCAGACGATCCTCTAAAAAGAAAGATACTCTCTGGCATAGAATACCAATATCCAGACAGGTCAAAAAGACTTGAGCCAAAAGAAATCACATCAGAGCTCCTGTCAGAATTTGGCATTGAAAAAACTCTGTCAGAAAAAACCTTTGGCTTTCCAAAGAACGTTATAGAGGCAGTAAAAGATTGGACTCCTCAGAGAGTCCTCCATTGGATAGATAGCGACTTCGAGAATCTTTATCCGAAAATGGTCGACAATGAATTAATTTTATCTTTAGATAACGAAGAGAATTCATTCCTTGAAACTATATATACACTTGGCACAAACAAGATTATCAAACTAAACGAAGATAAAAGAAGAAGAGAAATAGAGTCAGAAAGAAAGAAAAAGGTCACATATTTACAAAAAAAACTTGATAATGTAAAAAAAGACCTTGAAAAAAATTTACAGTGGGAAGAGCTCCAATCACGGGCGACAAGCATTTTAAGCAATTTAAATAGAGTAGAAATTATTAACAACCAATATGTACTTGACGGACTGGCTATCGGAGACTCGAACACTACCCCAGGCAAGATAGCAAGCGATCTTTTTGAAAGGGCAAAGAAGATGAAGAGTGCCCTTTCAAAGATTGAAAAGATGATACGATTTTTAGAAGATGAGATTGCAAAAGCCAAATCAGAGAATCTAACGCCTTCCAAGCCAGACAAAAAGAAAGAAGAGAGAAGCAAGAAAGAAAGAGAGAAGACAAAGGACTATATAAAGATAGATTTTGATGACTACACCATTGCATTGGTTGGCAAAAATGCAAGTTCCAATATAAATTTAATTAAGATTTCAAATCCAAATGACTGGTGGTTTCATGTTAGAAATTATTCTGGCAGTTATTTGATTTTAAAAACTACAAAAAAAGAGCTAAATCAGGCTGATATTAAAAAAGCTGCACAGATATGCGCTCATTTTTCAAAGGGGAAGAAAGAAAAAGAAGTAGAGGTAATCTACACCCAAGTAAAATACCTCACAAAGGCCAAGGGCAAGAGCAATGGAATGATTTTTTACAGAAATGAAAAAACAATTTTCGTCTCTCCAGAAAAAGAAAAAGACCTATAAGCTGTCGGATAATGGAAGAGAGAGATAAATGAACTTAACAGAGTTCGAAAAATATGAATCCTTTGAGCTATTCGCCATACCCTCTTTTGAAAAAGAAAGGCTCGACCAGTTTCTCCTTCTTGCTATGAAAGAAGAGTCCAGAAATTATTACTCAAAGCTAATCAAAGAAGGTTGTGTAAAGGTAAACGACAATCTCGTAGAAAAGCCTTCTTACAGCATCAAGCCATACGACAAAATATCAGTAACAATAAAGCTCAAAGAGCCCTTTTCCATTGAGCAGGACAAGCTAAACATAAAAATCCTGTATGAGGATGAATACTTCATGGCCATAAACAAGGATAGGGATATGGTAGTGCATCCTGGAGCGGGAAATTTTAGAAATACTATATTGAATGCGCTCATAGATTCCATAAATAAGGACGAGTTTGCAGATCAAGAAAGACCTGGAATAGTCCACAGGCTCGACAAGGAGACGACTGGAGTCTTAATAGTAGCGAAATCAGTCAGGACAATGAGCAGGCTCTCAGAGCAGTTTAAAAGCCGTCAGGTAAAGAAAACTTATATCGCACTTGTTTATGGATATATGCAATACAAAGAGGGCTTTATATCAATGCCCATTAAACGCTCAAAAATCCATCGACAGAAAATGGAAGTAAATCTCTCTGGCAAGCCAGCCCTTACTGAATATTCAGTTCTCAGAGAAGGCCTCCTGGAAAAGCAAGCTGTTTCCTTGTTGAAGATAAACATATACACTGGAAGAACTCATCAAATAAGAGTACACATGTCATACATCGGACATCCAATAGTGGGAGATAAAAAATATTCAACAAGAAGCTGCAAGAATTGCCCAGAAATAGCACTTCATGCATTGAAAATAGAGTTTTCCCATCCAGCTCACGACAAAACAGTTAGCTTTATTGCTCCCCTACCAGATGACCTGCAAGATTTTCTAAAAAAATGTAATATCGATTACGACTTCGACTTATAAACTCTGCCCCAATACTCCTTTAGATTGGTAACTTCTTTTTCCAACCACTTATAATTTTCTACATACCAATCCACTGTTTCTTTCAAGCCCTGCTCAAAAGAATATGATGGTCTCCACCCCAGTTCTTTTGAAATCTTTTCGGTATCCAGAGCATAGCGAAAGTCATGTCCAGGCCTATCTTTTACAAATTCAATAAGATCTTCAGATTTATTTAACATATTCAATAGTTTTTTTACCAGGTTTAGGTTTGTCATCTCTTCGCCGCTCCCAATGTTATAAGCGTTCGAATCCTTGCCATCAGAAAGAACCTTAAAGATAGCGCTGCAGCAATCCTTTACGTATGTCCACTCCCTAAAATTGCCTCCGTCTGCGTAGACAGGAACTTTTTGATTATTTAAAGCTTTAAAAATTACCACAGGAATCAGCTTCTCTGGAAACTGCCACATACCATAGTTGTTCGATGGCCTAACTATTCGTGTTCTCAGAGAAAAGGTTCTCGCATAAGCATTTATCAAGAGATCAGCGCTCGCCTTGCTCGCAGAATATGGGGAATTTGGCTTTAGAGGATTGTTTTCTGAAAACTTCCCTTCCTTTCCAAGCTCTCCATAGACCTCATCGGTAGAAACGTGCACCAATAAGACATCAGAATTTATCAATGAGTTCAAGATGCTCGTAGTACCACATATATTTGTATTTACAAATTCGTTTGGTTCCAGGATAGATCTGTCCACATGGGTCTCAGCAGCAAAATTTATAACAGCTTCGATTTTATCTGTCTTTATTATATTTTTAATAGAATCTTCATTTCTTATATCATCCTCGTAGAAAGCGATATCTCCAATTACTGAATTTATACGATCCATCGAACCAGCATAGGTAAGCTTGTCTATCACGCTGACTCTGTGGCCCTTTTCTACCGCCTGCCTTACGAATTCACTACCTATAAATCCTGCACCACCAGTAATCAATATATTCATAACTCTTCTCCTTAATTAAAAAATATAAATTTAAAAATTAAAAAGATATATATCGCCAGGACGGTAAAAGATGCCCTGTATTCGTTGTTGGACATATACCTATCAAATGATATTGGAGCCGACTTAAAGCTTAAGAAATTCGGGAAAAATGCAGGAACCCTACTCTTGTATTCGAGAAATTTCTCTTTGTGTTCGTTGTATAGCTCCACCTCTTCTTCTCTCATCTTGTGAAAGTGGACAAACAAAAAACCCACAGCGAAGATTGCCAACAAAATAAGGCTTCCAGTAGACATCATCACCCCGAAGCCAGCCAAAAAACTTCCCAGATAAAGAGGATTTCTTACAATAGAATATGGTCCGTCAGTGGAGAGAACCTTTACTTTATTTATGGTAGCTGCCGCCCACGCTCTCAGCAAAAGCCCCAAGATTGAGAAAACTACGCCAGAAAATAAGGACAGCTTAGTCGGATGCGATAGAAATATTATCAAAATAAAAAGCAAATACAAAAGCTTGGTTCTTTTTTTGACGAGAAATTTTATAATTTAGATCAGCCCTTTCTATATAACATGGTTTGTTATTTTAACATATAATCTATTTAAGTTTTAGTTTTAACTTTTTATTTAGGAGGATGATCTTGTACATACCCAGCTTATTTGATGACTTAGAAAATCCAGACAAGGATCTAAAGAACGATTCATCAAAATTAAAATTTAATTCTGCCCTTTTAGAAGCCAAAAATTGTAAAAAGTGCCAGTTAAGCTTGACCAGAAATAACGTAGTTTTCGGAGAAGGTCCCACAAATCCTGAAATTATGGTAATTGGAGAGGGACCAGGGGAAATGGAGGATTTACAAGGGATTCCATTTGTAGGAAAAGCAGGTCAACTCCTAACCAAGATTTTTGAATCGGTCGATCTAAAAAGAGAAGATATCTACATCACAAACGTTGTAAAGTGCAGACCGCCTGGAAATAGAAATCCTCTTCCAGAGGAAGTTGAGGCTTGCAGACATTTCTTACAGGTTCAAATAGAATCTCTAAAACCAAAGATAATAGTCTTGCTGGGAGCCGTTGCGTGCAAAGCCATTTTGAAAAATTTTAGCTCTATTACGAAGATGAGAGGAGAATTGATTCTTCAAGACGATCAATGTTTCATACCTATGTTTCACCCATCATATCTTCTTAGGAATGCCAGCAAAAAAGAGGGATCCCCTCGATGGCTTACATGGAAAGATATGCAAAAGGTGAAGAAATTTGTTGAGAAAGAGAGCTAAAAATCTTTTGTAACAGAAAATTTGCCGACATTTCTCAGAGAGATAAAGCTTCCCAAGAATCCAATAAAAGTCCCAGTAAGCACGATTATAAAGCACATCAAAATCCAAAGAGAGGTATTCAGCGGCCAGAAAAATGACCATGGCGGATTTATATTTACAATCGCAAAGCTCAAGAAAATAGAGAGAAAGATAAAGAAAAAGATTGCCAGAAGTGAAGAAAATAGCCCTATAAAGCTTCCTTCAAGGATATATGGCATCCTGATAAAATTTGGCTCTGCTCCCACCAGCTCCAAGATCTCAAGCTCTTCTCTCCTTGCAAGTACCGATACCTTGATAGTACTTGAGATTACCACAAGCGATGCAAGGGCGAAACCAATTAGCAAAAGAGATCCGATAAGAGTAATTCTTTGGACCATCACATTGAGCGCATTTAAAAGCTGCTGAGGATATCTCGTTTCGTCAACTTGAGGAAATTGTGATATTACCTTTGAAAGTCCAGCAATATAATCTGGACCCTTCGTCCTAACCTTGATAGTATCTGGCAAAGGGTTTTTTATGTCAGAAATGTTTATCTTGTTCTGAAAATATTTTTTAAATTTCTCCCATGCATCATGCTTTGAGACATATTCCACCGATGAAACGCCTTCCATATTCGATATAGTACCCACTAGACCATTTATGTCTTGTGTGGATACATTATCCTTCAAGAATACAAGGAGCTCTACCTGATCGCCTATCTTGGTCGAAGCCTGGAACAATGACAAAAACAACATCAATATCAATCCAAAGATTATCATAGTAAAAGAAATAGAAATGGTAGAAGCTATTGCCATGCCTCCACCTCTGCTCAGAGAAATTATTGACTCCCTTAAATATATTCTAAATCTGCTCATAAACTATCGGCGTAGGCTCCAGACTATCAGACTCTACTTGACCATTCTTTAATTGAATAACTCTCTTGTTCATCTTGCTGACAATTATTGGATTGTGAGTCGTTATTAAAATAGTCATCCCCATCCTGTTCAAATTTTCAAAAATGGACATTATCTCCCATGAAGTTTTCAGATCTATATTGCCAGTAGGCTCATCAGCAATTAGAAGAGTAGGATAATACGATATAGCCCTTGCAATTGCCAGCCTTTGCTGTTCACCACCTGAAAGTTCATTTGGAAAAGCCCTGGATTTCCCACTAAGTTTGACAAGCTCCAATGACTTATAAGCCCTCTTTTTCACTTCTCTATCAGATAAACCGAGCATCTCCAGACACAATGAAATGTTTTCGATTGCAGTCTTTCTTGGCAAAAGCTTTACGTCCTGAAAAACCACACCCAAGGTTCTTCTGAAAACGGGGACATCCTTATCTTTTAGCTTTAACAAATTCATATTGTTTACATGGACTTCTCCTGAAGAAGGCAGCAGGGCTCTATACAGAAGTTTCAACAAAGTAGACTTGCCTGCTCCGCTATGGCCGACAATAAAAACAAAATCTCCCTTTTCCACTTCAAGGTTTATATCCTTTAAGCCAAATATCTGACCATGGTAAACTTTTGTAACATTTTTGAAAACTATAGCAGAATTCATTTTATATTATCCAACAATTTGTCTCTTATACCTGCTGCATCCAGGCCATAGAAGCTTAGCAGATCATTTGGCTTGCCAGAAGTGCCAAATTTGTCATTGATGCCGATAAAACTTACCTTCATAGGATAGCTTCTTGAAAGGGTTGAAGCGACCATTGAGCCTAGGCCTCCTATAATGCTGTGCTCTTCAGCGGTAAAGACCATATCGTGTTCCCTTACAATCTCTATAATCTCTTTTTCTGGAAATGGTTTCAAACAAGGAATATTTACTAAGGTTGGCTCTATATCATAAGCCTTTAAAAGCTCGATAGCCTCCAGACATTTCCACAGCATAATTCCAGTGGCGAATATAACTATCTTCTTCCCCTTTTTAAATATATATGGTTTGGTGTCAAAAGAATAATCCTTTGGCAATAAATCGGGTACGCCCATCCTGCCCAATCTTACATAAACTGGTCCTTTATATTTAAATGCCCAATTAATTATAGATTTTGTTTCTATTGGGTCCGATGGAACCAGAACTGTCATATTAGGGATTATAGACATCAAGCCAATATCTTCTACCGACTGATGGGATGCGCCGTCTTCGCCCACAGTAATGCCAGCGTGCGATGCGCACACCTTAACGTTCAGGGATGGATAGGCTACAGTATTTCTAATCTGCTCCCAGGCTCTGCCAGAAGCAAATATAGCAAAAGTGCTCGCAAAAGGAACAAAACCAGCAAGAGAAAGGCCTGCAGCTATGCCTATCATATTTTGTTCAGCTATGCCTACATCGAAAAATCTTTCGGGAAATTCCTTGGCAAAAAGCGAAGTCTTAGTAGATTTGGATAGATCTGCATCAAGAGCTACTACCTGATCGCTCAATCTGCCTAAATCTAAAAGAGCCTCTCCGTATGCCTCTCTGGTTGCCTTCATTGTTCATCACACTCTTTCAATTCAGAATATGCAATCTTCGCCTGATCTTCGCTTGGCGCCTTGCCGTGAAAATCACAAATATTTTCCATAAAGGATACTCCCTTGCCCTTTATGGTATGCGCAATAATAACAAGAGGTTTTTTGTCATCTCTTTTTTTTGCATTCAGAAGTGCAGGAACTATCTGATCGAAATCGTGCCCGCTTAGCTCCAAAACGCTCCATCCGAAAGAGCGCCACTTGTCAGCCAGGGGTTCCAGGGACATGACTTCTTCTGTAAATCCATCTATTTGAAGGTTGTTTCTATCAATTATTGCAGTTAGATTATCGAGCTTAAATTGTCTTGCTGCCATTGCTGCCTCCCAAACCTGCCCCTCTTCCAACTCTCCGTCTCCCAATAAGGCAAAGACATGAGATTTGAGGCCCTTTAGCCTTAGGCCAAGTGCACAGCCTACAGAGATAGACAATCCCTGTCCCAGAGAACCGGTAGACGCCTCTATTCCTGGCAGCTTTTTCATATCAGGATGCCCCTGAAAAGGACTATTTAACTGTCTGAGCGTGTCGAGTCCAGATTTGTCAAAATAGCCAGCCTCTGCAAGGGTTGAGTACAAAACAGGCGCAGCATGACCTTTCGAGAGGAAAAACCTATCTCTTGACTCTAAGGAAGGATTTTTAGGATCGTAGTTCAGCACTCCCCCAAAATAAAGCGAAACCAGTATTTCAACAGCAGATAAAGAACCGCCAGGATGGCCAGATTTCGCAGAAGTAATCATCTCAATAATTAGATGCCTGATATTCTTTGCGTGCTCTCTTAACAGCAAGTCATCCAAAATTCATTCTCCTCTCAATTTCTTTAATCAATTATACATTAAGTATAATTTTTTTTACTTTCAACAATTTCATAAATTTTGTTAACAACCCAATGAACATCCTTTGCAGTAGAATCTATGACTACAGCATCTTCTGCCACCATCAAAGGGCCTATTGGCCTATTCATATCAGATTCATCTCTTTTTTCGATTTGACTCATTACCTCTTCAAAACCAATTTTTACATTTTTTTTCAGCAACTCTTCGTGCCTTCTTCTTGCTCTTTCTTCCAGCGATGCGGTTAAAAATATCTTCACCTGGGCATCAGGACAGACTACAGTAGTCGTGTCTCTGCCCTCCAAAACAGTATTTGGTGAATTGATAGCCAGCTTTCTTTGCTCAGCAGAGAGAAAGGCTCTTACTACACTGCTAGAAGCTGCCTTTGAAACATACCTATCTATGATGGGAGTTCTCAATTCTTTTGATAAAATTTCACCATTTAAAATAATGTTGCCATCAACAAAGTCAATATTAATAGATTCGATTATATCCTTGAAAACTTTCTCCAAATCAGCAGAATCTTCTTGTTTTCTTTTTATCAGCTCAAAGGTTATAGCTCTATACATCGCGCCAGTATCCACATATTTAAAGCTAAGCTTTTTAGATAATTCTCGCGCTACCGTGCTCTTGCCAGCCCCTGCAGGACCATCAATTGCTATTATCATACGTCAAACCTCGACTTATAGGTTTTTATTAAGCTGTATAGGACTATGCAAAAAACAAATCCAATAAATGTGCCAAAAAATATTCCTTCCAAACTTCTAATAATGCTGATATATATTGGAATATGAATGTGTAAAAATGTGTCGGCCAAGGATATAAATGCTACAGAAGAAATTAAAAAGAAAAACTTGGAAAAGTTAACACTGTTTAATTTATACAGATAGAAAGAAAAGATAAGCAAAGAATATCCTATAAGCTCTTTAAATCTTGGCCTTACAAATAGAGTTTTTTCCAAAAATATTCTTATATGCTCTTCATCAGGCAATAGGCCAATCGGATTTTGGTTTCCAGATCTCAGTACGTAAACCGCCAAGATTATTAAGAATATTAATAGAGCTATGAATTCCACCCTTCTCATAGGCTTCATAATTTCATTAATATAATCTTTGATATTGATAGATCTGAAAAATATCCTAAGCCCTAAAAGTAAAATCGGCAATATCAAGAGCAGCTTTATCAGTGGGAAGATATTTATTCCTATTACCGATGTTGACGACAGATAAATATTATTTGTGAGCATTGCTCCTGAAATTGATATACAGAAAACCATTAGAAAATTAAGCAAAAATGACTTCCAATTAGAATTTTTTATTTTATTAAATAAATATATCGGAGGGAAGGTAGAGCTCATCAGCGCAGTTTCCCATGCAATAAAATTAAATTTGCCAAATATAAATAACAAGAAGTTTATTAATAATAGCGCAGATGAATAAATTAATATCTTTTTTGTGCTCAAATTAGCCGAAAACATCAGAAGAGATAGACAACCCAGACAAAAGAATATACCAAATATCCAGATAAGTCTTATCGGCTTAAAATAAAATTCATCATGAGCGCTCCAAAGAGCTTTGCCAGGCATATAACCTTGAAGTTTTATTTCTTGAACGATATTCTTTATATATTCGACATTTGTCTTTATGAGGTCGCCATTTATAGGCTCTCCCCATGGGTTAACGTACAATACCTTGATATTTCTCTCTTTAATAGCTCTGCCCCATCGGGGAATAGCATCAGAATATTTTATCTTTTTTCCAGATTCGAACCTATTATTTGAATAAATGACGTTTTCTCCAGGAATCTCGTTGTTCGTGATTGCATGAACTCTCAACACTTGGTAGGGTATCATTCTTGCCAACTCGTCAATGCCCTTTTGTTTAGCGAACTCTACATATCCAAAACGTATGTTATTCTTTTCTAAAATATTTGCATAGATGTTAATAAACTTAGGATATCCCAGCACTTCTCTCTCGCCAAAAATTATCATCCACACATCTTTAGGATACTGGTTAACCCACCTCTCAAAATCATCCTTGCTAGAATAAAAACGATAATCGTTTATCGGTCTTAATACAATGTCAAATCCCATTTTCTTACATAGGCTCAGCTCTTGGTTGAGAAATCCAAAATATAAAGATGGCAAATCTTCATCAGAAGAATATATCTCCGAGCCTTTTAGATAGGTTCTCTTAAGAAGCCCATTGTATTTCTGCGTCAATTTATCAAAAACTTCTTTTGCCAACTCAGTATTTCTAAATTCAGCAACCCATATTACCCCATCTTTAACTGATTTTTCATCTGGGTGCACCAAAAAAACTTCTCCGCGTTCGACAAGAGATTTAAGATTTGATTCTTTTAGGGCTACTGCGGTCACTCCCTCTTCCTTGAGAGTGCTTAGAAGCTTATCAAAAGGATAGTTTGTCAATTCAGCAAGGTCACTAAACCCTTCATAATCTATTACAATTGATATATGTTTATCCGCCTTAATTTCCACATCAGCTCTAATAGAAGAAATAACAACAGAAAACAAAACTGCAGAAAAAAGCATAATGATTCCCACATAAGTTAGAAGTTTTTTATTTATCATTTAATCACCCTGATTTTTTTCTTTTGATTGTTTTAGCAAATATGCCTTCTGAAATTCGTCAATATTCCCATCCAGGACTCCATACACATCTCCAATTTCCACATTAGTTCTGTGATCTTTCACCATAGTATACGGATGCAAGACATAAGTTCTTATTTGCTTGCCCCATGAAGCATCAGTCTCACCCTTAAACTCGTTTAGCTTACTTTTTTGCTTTTCTTCATTGAGGCTGTTTATCCTGGAAATAAGTACCTTCATAGCCGCATCCTTATTCTGAAATTGACTTCTCTCATTTCTACATGTCACCACAATGCCAGTTGGCAAATGAATAATTCTAACTGCCGAATCAGTTTTGTTTACATGCTGACCACCTGCACCAGAGGCTCTAAAGGTCTCAATCCTGATATCCTCATTTTTTATATTCACTTCTTTAATATCTTTTATTAATGGCGCCACTTCCACCAAAACAAATGATGTATGCCTTCTGTTATTAAAGTCAAATGGAGAGAGTCTTATCAGCCTGTGAACTCCTTGCTCAGACTTCAAAAATCCATAAGAATATCTGCCCTTGAAAAAGATGGTAGCAGATCTGATGCCAGCCTCATCTCCAGGACTCTGATCGACGAATTCTACAGAATACTTATTTTTTTCTCCCCATCTGATATACATCCTAAGAAGCATTTCTGCAAAGTCTTGTGCGTCCACGCCTCCTGCCCCAGCGCTTATTGTAAGCATGGCGTCATAGCTATCGTATTTATCAGATAAAAGAGCCTTAAATTCCATTTCTTCAAGAATTTGGATTAAGTTTTTATAACTTTTATCGACTTCAATATCTGCGTCTTCACCCTGAAACTCCAACCAGAACAAAAAGTCTTCAAAATTCGATGTCAAGCTTTTCCACTCGTCAACGCTTTTCTGAAGACCGTCAGCTATCTGAGTAAGGCTGGAAGACCTCTGAACATCTTGCCAGATATCAGGGTTAGAAAACTCCATTTTTATGCTATCTAATTTTTTTGTTTTGTTGTCCAGGTCAAAGACAGTCACGTAGCTTTAAGATTCTCTCATTTAACGAGTTAACATCATATTCAATCATTTTTCATTCCTTCCACAACAATGTTTATATTTTTTTCCGCTACCACATGGACAAGGATCATTTCTTCCAATTTTTTTCTTCTTATTATCGCCTTGAACGTTTACATTAGTATTAGTTTGTGGAGCTTTTGGCTTTTCATTTAAATCTTCTTTTTTCTCAACAATTACGTTGAACAGAAACTTTAAAGTATCTTTTTTTATCAGCGTAGCTGTCTCCTGGAATAGCTTTGATGCCTCAATTTTATACTCTACAAGAGGATCCTTCTGACCATAGGCTCTCAAGCCTATGCCCTCTCTCAAAGAATCGTTGTCCTGCAGATGCTCCATCCACTTTTCATCTATAATTCTTAAAGAAATATATTTTTCCAAAGACCTTAGTAATTCTGGACTAAGATCTGACTCTCTAATTTCATATTTCTCTATTAAGAAGGACTTAAGCTTAGACTTCAATTCAGATATATCTTTGCAGTCAGCAAAGACTTCGTCGTCTATCTTTGTAATTTCTTGAAGAGATTCCCTAAGAAGCTCTATATTTTCCTCATTGATTACCTTTTTAGGACAAGCGTCATCTACGAATTTGTCAACAATCTGCTCAATCCATCCAACAATTATATCTTTGCAGTCTTCACGAGTTAATAACTTTTGTCTTTCAGAATATATATATTCTCTCTGCCTATTCAAGACATCATCGTACTCAATAAGCTGCTTTCTTATGCCGAAATTGTTCTCTTCGACTTTTTTCTGGGCATTTTCAACGGCCTTTGTCACCCAGCTGTGCTCGATTGGCTCGTTTTCATCAATACTTAACTTATCCATTAAAGTAGCTAACTTATCAGAACCGAACATCCTCAAGAGATCGTCATCAAGCGATAGGTAAAACCTTGAAGATCCAGGGTCTCCCTGCCTTCCAGAACGGCCTCTTAACTGGTTGTCGATTCTCCTGCTCTCATGCCTGGATGTGCCAATTACATGTAATCCGCCAAGTTGCTTTACTTCATCGTCAAGAACGATATCTACGCCTCTGCCTGCCATATTTGTAGCTATTGTTACCGACTTCTTTTCGCCAGCATGGGATATTATCTCAGCCTCTTTTTCGTGATACTTCGCATTCAATACATGGTGCGGTATACCCTTCTTCTTCAAGAGCAAACTAAGTTTTTCTGATTTTTCGATAGATGTCGTGCCAACCAAGATTGGCTGACCCCTTTCGAAACACTCCTGGATTTCATTTATTAAAGACCTAAGCTTTGCACTCTCATTTTTGTAAATTACATCGGGAAAATCAACTCTTGTTATAGGTTTGTTGGTTGGGACCACCACTACCACTAAGTTGTAAATCTTTATAAGCTCAGATTCATCTGTCTTTGCAGTACCAGTCATACCAGCTAACTTTTTATATGCTCTAAAATAGTTTTGTATTGTAATAGTAGCTATAGTCTGCGTCTCTTCTTTGACCCTTACGTGTTCTTTTGCTTCAATAGCCTGGTGAAGACCGTCAGAGTATCTTCTACCATTCATAAGTCTTCCTGTAAATTCGTCTACGATGATTATTTCGCCGTCTTTGACTACGTAATCTTTTTCCTTCTTAAACATAAAGTTGGCTCTTAATAGCTGGGTAAGGACGTGAAGAACATCTATATTTTTTACATCAAACAGATTTTCTATGCCCAATAACTTCTCTGCCTTTGCTACACCTTCCTCAGTCAAAGAAAGAGTTTTAGTTTTTTCGTCTGGGGTAAAATCTTCTTCTGATTTCATCCTCAGGGCCACAGGATTGAGCCTATTATAAAGTTCTGTTTTCTGAGCAGCCCTTCCAGATATGATTAGCGGTGTTCTGGCTTCATCGATCAAGACACTGTCGACCTCGTCTACAATTGCATAGTTCAAGCCTCTTTGAACCTGATCTAGAACAGACAAAGCCATGTTATCTCTTAAAAAGTCAAAACCAAATTCATGATTGACTCCATAGGTAATATCACAATTATATGCAGCTTTTCTTTGCTCGTTGTCAAAGTTATTTTGCAAATAGCTTACTGAAACGCCAAGATATTCGTAAACAGGCCTCATCCATTCGGCGTCTCTTTTGGCCAAATAGTCGTTTACAGTAATTATATGAACGCCCTCGCCGCTAAGTGCATTGAGATAGGCAGCGCTGGTAGCAGCAAGAGTTTTGCCTTCACCTGTTCCCATCTCAGCTACCTTGCCATCGTTTAGTACGAGGCCGCCTATTAGCTGGACGTCAAAATGCCTAAGCCCAAGAGTTCTTAAAGCTGCCTCTCTTGTCATAGCAAAGGCATTTAAAAGGATATCTGTCGGGAATTCTTTTCCCTTGAAATCTTTCAGGGCTTCTCTAAAATTGTTAGTTTGCTGTAAGAAATCTTCCCTGCTTAATTTTTTAACCTCTTCTTCTTTGCTATTTATAGCAGCTACCACTTCATAATATTTTTTTAGCTCGTTCTCCTTGCTAGAACCCAAAATCTTATTTAAAAGCTTATTAAACATTTATATTCCTCAAATATTTATTTTTCTGGTTCAATCAAACCATATCCACCATCATTTCGGCTATAAATTACATTAACGTCCATAGTTTGCGAATTTATAAACACATAAAAGTTATGACCTAACAATTCCATATCTATTATAGCCTCTTCTGGTGTTATTGGCTTAAAAGGAAACCTTTTTATCTTAATTATCTCACCTTCAGGAGATACCTCTTCGTTTTTCTGTTCTAAAAAGCTCTCGGACATAATATTTCTATGTCTTTGGACCAGTTTTTCCTTATATCTTGATATCTGTCTTTCCAGCTTGTCGTGAACAAGATCAACTGCAGTTCTTACGTCATCAGAATTTTCTTGAGCACGAATTGTAGAACCAGCAGCAAAGATTGTAACCTCAGCCGAAAATATCTGTTTATTTTTCTTGGCGCTTGATCTTGTCAAAACGATCTGAACTTCGATAATTTTTTTGAAAAATCTATCCAATTTTGACATTTTGTTTGAAATATAAGTTTTTTGTTCATCCGATAGATTTACGCCTTTATCTTTTACGATTACTTGCATGCTTGTCCTCCTATAAATATTTAGTAAGAAAAAAGCTTACATTAAATTATATTGATTAAATTAAGAAAACAAAAGCCCCAAACAGGGGCTTTTGAAAAGATCAATTATTAAAAATTTATTATTTTAAGGACAATAATTTCTTAATTATGATACCTTTGTAACGTTTGATGCCTGTGGTCCCTTTGGACCGTCAACAATTTCGAACTGGACAGCCTGTCCCTGCTCTAAGGTTCTGAAACCCTTGCCCTGGATTGCGCTGTAGTGAACGAAGACATCGCCACTTCCATCGTCCTTTGATATAAAGCCATAACCCTTTTCATTGTTAAACCACTTTACTTTTCCTAAAAACATAGATAAATAACCTCCTAAAACCTTTTCAAAAGTTTAAATTTTTCTAATCTAAGCTCATCTCGTCTCATCTGTGATCAAAAACTTAGAGCAAAGTTCACCTCCCTTTAAGAACATCAAGCCTCTTCGTAAAGAGGTTGGTTCTTGGTGCCGAGACAGGGACTTGAACCCTGACGAACAAAGCGTTCACTAGCCCCTCAAACTAGCGCGTCTGCCATTCCGCCACCTCGGCACTTTTAATAAGTATAAATATAAAATTTTATAAAGTCAACTATTAATTTAATATTTTTACTGTTGCTTGCAATATTAACGAGTAAAAATATATTTGAATTAGTAGTGCCATTGACAATGTAGGTTTCATCTAAAAAATATTTCTATTTGACACCTTCATTATTGAAAAAATAAAAGCTATATGAATTCGACTGTAGGATATAACAATATGACAACTGTAATTAAGAAATAGATGGAAAAAAGGTAGAAGAGGATATGATTTTTGATGCTTAAAATTTACTTTTAGATACCATAGAGGCCAAACTTAATAAGGTTCCAATTGATATAAAGATCTAAATGAAAGGCAGAAAAATTAAAGTAGGCTAAGAGATATACAGAGCTGTTATAAAATCTAAAACAATTGATAATACAAGGTGCATGTTCTTAGTCGATATTCATAGTAATTGCTACCTAACTTGTTATCTCCCTGTAAGATTCTCAAGACGTCATTAAAAATACAGACTCAATTTTTATGTCTTTAGGATAGACTTAAGAAGTAAAGGAATTCTTGCGGTAAAGCACTTCAAACTAAAAATTTATATAAGATAATCCCCTCAAAACTTAAAGGCCCCCTTTCGGGGGCCAAAAGTAAAGGTTATATAAAGACTGTATGAATTTGAACAGTGTTGGTAGAAGCAGAAGGGAAGCTCACGCTAGAAACGGTAGTTCCTACGAGCTCTATGATTGCATCATGGCCAGCCTGTCCGTTAGACTCAGCAAAGAAGTATGTGTTGTTAGCAGTGCCACCGCTTGGCATCCAAACAAAGTAACCAGCATTATCGCCAGAAGCCAAATTATTTTGAGCATCTGTTAGGGCTTCTGCAAGAGTTGTATCTGAACTTGTTAAAGTTACAGCAGTAGTATCAAAAGCAAAAGTTGCTGATCCAATTGCAGATGTAAAATCGAAGGCCACGTCAGTAGCTATATTTGCCGTTACTGCAGTTAAATGAGTAGGGGTGGATGTACTACCATTGAAAACTCCTGAATTATCAGCAAAAAGGATGACATCTGTAACACCTGTAGGCGTCTGAATAGAATCAGTTAAGTTAATAGTATCTGTCCCCGTACCGACATTAATATAGTTAGTAATTCCATAACTGCTACTTGCAGTATTAGCAAGACTTATGTTATCGTTTCCGTCGCCAAGTTTTATATTGTTTAGAATGCTAGCAGTAGACGCTGTATCGTTCAAGGCGAAACTTATAATTGCATTGTCAGCAACAGTATTGCCAGTAGAAGTGCCATCAGCATAGAGGTTG